>JAOPZD010000067.1 GCA_025964295.1 Conexibacter sp. | reverse complement strand
GCCCGGCGTGCGCCGCGCGCGCCGGTCCTCCGAGGAGCGCACCGCCGAGATCCAGTCGACGCTGGAGCCGATCGCGCCCGGCGACCGGCCCGCGCCGCTGGTCGTCGCGGTCGCCGCGGCGGTCCTGCTGGGCGTCGTCAACCTCGTGCTCGCCGCGACCGGCCACAGCGGCCGCGGCGGCGCCGGGACGCTGCTCGTCTACTGCGCGCTGATGTTCGCGGCGGCCTACGGGATGTGGACCAAGCGCTACGTCGCGGTGCTGCTCTTCCAGATCCTGCTCGCGGTCCTGGTCGTCTTCTTCTTCCTGTTCCTCCTGCGCGCGTCGACGGTCGGCGACGTGGTGCTGAGCCTCGCCGTGATCGTCCCGGCGGGCTGGCTGTTCTGGAAGCTCGTGCGCGTGCTGGCGCGGCTCCAGGTGCCGGTCGGAGACCTGCTCGACCACAGGTAGGGTCCGACCACCCGTTCGCTACATTGCGGGTATGGCCGACACCTTCGACACCATCGTCATCGGCTCGGGTCCCGGCGGGTACGTCGCCGCGGTCCGTTCCGCGCAGCTCGGGCTGAGCACGGCGGTGATCGAGCGCGACGACGTCGTCGGAGGACGGTGTCTGAACTACGCGTGCATCCCGGCCAAGGCGGTGCTGCGCAGCGCCGACATCCTGTCCGAGGTCCGCGACGCCGGCGAGTTCGGCATCAACTTGAACGGCACCGAGCCGACGGTCGACTTCGGCGCGATCGGCGAGCGCCGGACCAAGGTCATCACGACGCTGACCGGCGGTGTCTCCGGGCTGTTCAAGAAGAACGGCGTAGAGCTCATCAGCGGCGAGGCGTCGCTGACGGCCGACGGCGACGTCCAGGTCGGCGACACGGTCTACAAGGCCAACAAGGCCGTCGTGCTGGCCACCGGGAGCGTGAAGAAGCCGCTTCCGGGCCTGGACTTCGGCGGCAACGTCATCGGCACCGAGGAGGCGTGGGCGCTGACCGAGCTGCCCGCCACCCTGGCCGTGATCGGCGCGGGCGCGTCGGGCACCGAGATCGCCAGCGCCTATCAGCGCCTGGGTGCGCAGGTCACGCTCTACGAGGGCCTCGACCGCGTGCTACCGACCGAGGACGCCGACATCTCCAAGGCGGCCGCCCGCGGCTTCAAGAAGCAGGGGATCGAGGTCAAGACCAACACGTTCTTCGACCCCGCCGACGCTGGGAGCTTCGACTGGGTCGTCATCGCCGCCGGCCGCGGGCCGGACGTCTCCGCCCTCGGGCTCGACGTCGCGGGGATCGCGCTGACCGACAACGGCCTGATCCAGGTCGACGGCGCGCTGAGGACCTCCAAGCCCAAGGTGTACGCCGTCGGCGACCTCGTCCCGGGGCCGGCCCTGGCCCACAAGGCGTCGGACGAGGGCATCATCGCGGTGGAGGACGCCGCGGGGCTGAAGACCCATCCGATCGCCTACCTCGACATCCCGCGCGCGACGTTCTGCTCGCCCAACGTCGGCTCCTTCGGGCTGACCGAGGAGCAGGCGCGCGAGCAGGGCTATGACGTCACGGTCGGCAAGGTCCAGTACGGCGCGGTCGGCGCCGGCACCGTCTACGGCGACCGCACCGGCGTCATCAAGATCGTCGGCGACAAGAAGTACGGCGAGATGCTCGGCGGCCACATCGTCGGCACCCGCGCCACCGAGCTCATCCAGGAGCTCGTCAACGTCAAGCTCGTCGAAGGCGGCTACCCCGAGGTCGCCCGCATCATCCACGGCCACCCGACGCTGTCGGAAGGCGTGATGGAGGCGGCGCGCGCCGCCGACGGCTGGCTCATCCACGGCTGAGAAGCCGTGGGCATCGACGTCACCCAGCACGGAGGCGGCGCGGCCGGCGCGCCGCCGCCCGAGCCCGCGCGCGGGGCGTTCTACTTCGACTTCTCCTCGCCGGAGGCCTACCTCGCCGCCGAGCGGGTGATCCAGACGCTGCCGTTCGCCGCCGAGTGGGTCCCGATCCGCGCGCCGCGGCAGTGGGACGACGGCTTCCGCTGCGCCGAGGAGCGCGACATCGCGCGCCTGGAGATCGAGCGGATCGCCGCCGCGCGGACGCTGCAGGCCGTGCGCTGGCCGCCGGCCTTCGACAGCGAGCTGGCGCTGCGCGCCGCGACCTACGCCAGGCAGATCGGCCGCGTCGTCGCCTTCGGGCTGGCGGCCTTCCGCCAGGCCTACGCGGGCGGCGCCGACCTCGGCGATCCCGACGTCGTGATCATCGCCGCGTCGGCGTGTGAGATGCACCCGCGCGCGGTGCTGCAGGCGATCGAGCGCGACGCGGTCGGCCGGGCGCTGGACGCGGCGACGGCGGAGGCGGAGGCCCGCGGCGTCGTGTCGGCGCCCACGGTCTGGACGCCGGAGGGCACGCTGCTGGAGGGCGACGCGGCCCTCGACGCGGTGGCCGGCTGATGCGCGCGCGCTCCCGCTACGAGGTGCTCGTCTCCGGCGACTCGATCGAGGTCGTCGACACCACCGAGGGCGAGGGCATCCTCTTCTGGGACTGCACCCCGCGCCAGCGCCGGCGCATGCACGAGGCGCTGATCCGCGACCTCGACCGCCTGAGCCCGCAGGAGTTCCTCTACCAGTGGGCCGTCGCCGAGCCGCGGCACTTCGACTGACGCCGGCGCCGGCATCACTGCACGACGAGGCGGCGCAGGTGCGACAGCGCCGCGGGGCGGCGGTCGTCGTCCTCGGGCAGCTGGGCGACGAGGCGGCGGCAGGCCGCGAGGTCGTCGCGACCGGCGGCGGAGTGGATCCAGCGGTGCAGGAGCTGCGGGTCGTCCGCGCGCAGGACGGCGGAGCGCACGCGGTGGTCCAGCGCCTCGCGCGCCTCGACGATCAGCGGCAGCTCGGAGCGCGGCAGCAGCGGGCCGGGGTAGGCGTCGAGCGCGGCTGAGAGCGCCCCGC
>JAOPZD010000051.1 GCA_025964295.1 Conexibacter sp. | reverse complement strand
AGCTGCGGCGGGTCGAGCGGCGGGTTGCGGGGGATGCGCGACCAGATCGTCGGATGCCCCTCGGTGACGCGACCCAGCGGGCCGGTCTGCGGCGAGGAGAACGCGACGAGCGACGTCGTGTCGGTCTTGCGCGCGCAGCGCGCGTGGTGGATCTCGCCGCCGAAGACGACCAGGACGCCCATGCCCGCGGCGGGGGCGGACGCCGCCACGCTGACGGCGTCGACGAGGTTGGCGGGCCCGTCGGCGCCCGCGGCGCTGGCCGGGCGGATCGCGCCGGTGAAGACGATCGGCGCGTCGGCGTCGTGCAGGACGTCGCAGAGCATCGCGGTCTCCTCGAGCACATCGGTGCCGTGGGTGACCACGACGCCGATGCCGCGCCGGGACGCGTCGCGCGCCGCGCGGCAGACCTGCAGCTGGTCCTCGAGCGTCAGGTGCGCCGAGGGCTTGTTGAGGACCGTGATCGCCTCGAGGTCCGGGAACGCCTGCAGGCCCGGGACGCTGGCGACGAGGCCGTCGGCATCCAGCTCGGGCCGGGCGCCGTCCCCCTCGCCCACCATGGCGATGGTGCCACCGGCGGTGAGGATCCGGACGCGCCGGACGGGCGCTGTGCTGCGGTCGGTCGCGGTCAGCATCGGCCTACGAGAGTACCGCCGGAGACGGGAGCCGTCCTCCGCGCGTGCGCCGACCATGCCTCCGCTTGCGTTTCCCTTGCCCTTGCGCTTGCCTTGCACTATCGTTCGACCCATGGCACCGACCCTCGAGGAACGCGGGAAGGCGGCCGACACGGCGCTTCGCGCCGATGACGTCGACGCCGTCCTGTCCGCGGTCGAGCGCATGGCTCCGGATGCTGACGTGCAGCATCTGGCCCGCGTCGCGCGTCGTGCCCTCCAAGGGGATCGCGTCGCCGTCCGCGACTACGTCCGCGGGTATCACGCGTTCACCGCGGCGGTGCTCGCGGCCACCCACGCCGCGCGGCCGGACGTCGTCGTCGAGCAGGACGACGGCACCCTGGTCCTCATCGACGTCAAGGGCCATCCCACGCGTGCGCCCCTGGACGCCCTCGACGACGGCGGCGTGAGCGTGATCTTCTCGTCATGGGTGACCGCCTACGGCCCCGCGGACGGCCTCGCCCTGGACACCATCGCCCGTCTTCGCGCCCTCCTGCCGGGCACCGACGTGCTCGTCTTCCCCCATCACGGGGGCGCGCCGCATTGGGACGTGGAGGAGACGAGCCTGCTGGCGTTCGTTGCCACGGTCCGCCAGGAGATCGCGGCGCCCTCGACGCCGCTGGACACGATCGCCGAGGGCTTCCGCCTCAACGAGACCGACCTCGCCGGGCTGTTCGGCGTCCGCCGTCAGGCGCTCTCGCAGTGGCGCAGCGCCGGCATCCCGGCCGCCCGGGTCGCCAAGGTCACAACCGTCGCGTCGCTCGCCGACCTCCTCACCCGCAAGCTCAAGGCCGAGCGCGTCCCCGGGATCGCCCGGCGCTCGGCCGACGCCTACGGCGGGCTGACGATGCTGGAGATGATCGAGGCCGATCGTCACGACGAGCTGCTCGAGCTGGTCCACGCGTCGTTTGATCCCTCCCAGGTGGCGTGAGGCGCCGCCGCATCGAGCGCGGCGGCTCGTACGTCCGCGTCGCAGACCCGGACTGGAGCGATCCACTCGACGGGGCCTATGCGCAAGCGCGCGGCGGGCGCTGGAACCCCGCAGGCACGTACGCCGTCGTCTACCTCAACCGCGACTGGGCCACCGGTCGCCACAACGTCGACCGGCTGCTTGCAGGGCAGCCCTACGGGCCCGAGGACCTGGATCCGGCCGAGGCCTACATCCTGGTCGAGACGGAGGTTCCGCACGACCGCTACCTCGACGTCGTCACCGACGCCGGTTGCCGATCGGCCGGCCTCCCGGAGACGTATCCGCGCAACGACGACGACACGATCGTCGGCCATGCGGCCTGCGCGCCGATCGGTCTCGCCGTCCACGACGAGGGCCTGCCGGGCGTGGCCTGCCGCAGCGCCGCCCCTGGCGCGTCGCGCGACAACGAGGAGCTGGCGCACTTCTCGGGCGCCGGCGCCCTGGCCGAGACACGGCGCTGGGCCTTCGACGATTGGTACTGGGGCGACGGCGGTCACTGATAGCGTCGGCACAGGTGAGCCGGGAAGCCTGGTCGGCACGCGCTGACCCATGCCCGAGATCGCCGACTTCGCCACCATCGTCCTCGTCGTCGCCGGCGGCTTCTCGCTCGCGGTCCTGTCGACCTGGATCACCGAGCACGTCCCGGTTCCCGCGCCGGCGATCTTCCTGATCGCGGCGGCGGTCGTCTCGGATCTGTGGCCGGGCATCTACGACGAGATCGACGTCCGGACGGTCGAGCGGATCGCGGTCGTCGCGCTGATCGTGATCCTGTTCAACGGCGGCCTGGAGATCGGCTGGCGGCCGCTGCGGCGCTCGATCCGGCCGGTGCTGTCGGTCGGCCTGCTCGGGACCTGCGCCACCGCGGGCCTGGTCGCCGTCTTCTGCCGCGTCGCGCTCGGGATGGACTGGACGGTCGCGGGCCTGGTCGGCGCGGCGGTCGCGCCCACCGACCCCGCGGTGATGTTCGCGGTGCTCGGCCGGCGCGAGATCGGCGGGCGGTCGGGGACGATCCTGGAGGGCGAGGCCGGCGTCAACGACCCGGCGGGCATCGCGCTGATGCTCGGCATGATCGAGCTGGCCACCCACGACGACGCGACCGCGTGGGTGATCGGCCGCGAGTTCCTGGTGGAGATGGTCGTCGGCGCCGCGTTCGGCGTGCTCGGCGCGCGGGTGCTGATCCCGGCGCTGCGCCGCACGCGCCTGCCCAGCGAGAGCCTCTACCCCGTGCTCGCACTCGTCGCCGCCGCCGCGCTGTACGGCGTGACGGCGATCGCCCACGGCTCCGGCTTCCTGGCGGTCTTCCTGCTGGGACTCCAGATGGGCGACGCGCGGCTGCCGTCCAAGGGCGAGATCGAGCGCTTCCAGACGTCGCTGGCGACCCTGGCCGAGCTCGTGGTCTTCGTCGCGCTGGGCCTGACGATCCACCTCGCCGACCTCGGCGTCGCAGACTGGCTGGAGGGCCTGGCGATCGCCGCCGTCCTGGGCCTCGTCGTCCGGCCGCTCGTCGTCGCCGCGACGCTGGCGCGCGCCGACCTCGGCCGCCACGAGAAGGCGTTCATCGCCTGGTCGGGGCTGAAGGGCGCGGTCCCGATCCTGCTGGCGGCCTTCGCGCTGATCGGCCACGTCGAGGAGGGCGAGCGCATCTACGGGCTCGTCTTCGTCGTCGTGCTCGCCTCCGTGCTCGGCCAGGGCACGCGGGTCCCGTCGATCGCGCGACGCCTGCGGATCCCGATGCGCGCGGTGCCGGCGGCGGGCGAGCGGTCGACGGTGGTCGCCGCCGGGTCGGTGTGGGACGGCGCGCGGATCGGCGACCTCGGCCTGCCGCGCGACGCGTGGATCTCCGGCGTGATCCGCGACGGCGCGCCGCTGCGGCCGACCGCGACGCTCGTCCTGCGCGCGGGCGACCGCGTCGCGACGATCGCCGACGACCCGGCGTCGTGAGGCGCGCAGCCTGCGCCAGAACGGCGCGGCCCACCGTGCTTCACTACGACCACGATGTCCGCCACCGCCACCCGCCTGCTCGACAACTACGTCG
>JAOPZD010000021.1 GCA_025964295.1 Conexibacter sp. | reverse complement strand
CGTCTCGACCAGCACCATCCCGGCGGGGCTCGTGCGCACCTCGCCGATGTCCGCGGCGCGCCCGAACGCGCCGTCGCCCACGCCCCGCAGGGCCGTCAGCGCCGCGTCGGCCCAGTCGGGCGCGACGGCGGCGATGAGCACGCCCTCGTTGGCCACGTGCATGGGGTCGATCCCCAGCAGCTCCGCGGCGCCCGCCACCGGCGGGTCGACCGGCACGGCCGCCTCCTGGACGAGCATCGCGACGCCCGAGGCGCGCGCCAGTTCGTTGAGGACCGACGCGACGCCGCCGCGGGTCGCGTCGCGCAGGCAGCGCAGCCCGGCGCCCGCGTGCTCGAGCAGGGCGTCGGCCGCCGGCCACAGCGACCGCGTGTCCGAGACGATCGTCGCGTCGAGCTCGAACTCGCCGCGGGCCAGCATGATCGCGGTGCCGTGCGCGCCGATCGGGCCGGAGACGAGCAGCCGGTCGCCGGGGCGCAGTGCCGCGGGCGACAGCACGGCGCGCGGGTCGACGTGCCCGAGGCCGGTCGTGCAGATGTACATCATGTCGGCGTGGCCGCGCTCGACGACCTTGGTGTCGCCGGCGACGATGGCCACGCCCGCCGCGCGTGCCGCGGCCGCGATCGCCTCGACCTCGGCGCGCAGCGCGGTGGACTCCAGCCCCTCCTCGAGGATCAGCGAGAGCGTCAGCGCCAGCGGGCGCGCCCCGGCCATCGCCAGGTCGTTGACCGTGCCGTTGACGGCCAGCTCGCCGATCGAGCCGCCCGGGAAGCGGATCGGCTTGACGACGAAGCTGTCGGTGGTCAGCGCGAGCGCCGCGCCCGCGACGTCGACCGCGCCCGCGTCGCCCAGCGCGTCGAGCGCCGGCGAGGCGAAGGCCGGGACCAGCAGGCCCTCGATCAGCGCGCCGGTCGCCTTGCCGCCGGCGCCGTGGGCCATCGTGATGCGGTCGTCGCGGAACTTCGGGCGCTTGCCGCGCGCGGTCTCGATGATGTCCAGGACCCGTGCCTCGCGGGCGGCGGTGCTCATACGACCACGCGCTCCCGGGCGAAGCGCCCGTAGTTGTAGTACGCGGCGCACGCGCCCTCGCTGGAGACCATGCACGTCCCGATCGGGCGCTCCGGCGTGCAGGCCGACCCGAACACCTTGCACTCGAACGGCTTGATGACGCCCTTGAGCACCTCGCCGCACTGGCACGCCTTGGGGTCGGCGACGCGGACGCCCGGGACCGCGAAGCGCAGCTCGGCGTCGAGGTCGGCGTAGGCGTCGGAGAGCTTGAGCCCGCTGTGGGAGATGAAGCCCAGGCCGCGCCACTCGAAGTGCGGGCGCAGCGCGAAGACCTCGGCCATGACCTCCAGCGCGCGCAGGTTGCCCTCGTAGGGCACGACGCGCTTGTACTGGTTCTCGACCGCGCTGCGGCCGTCGCGCAGCTGGCGGAGGATCATCAGGACCGACTGCAGGATGTCGACGGGCTCGAAGCCCGAGACGACGACCGGCTTGCCGTAGTCGGCGCAGATGAACTCCAGCGGCCGGGCGCCGACGACCGTGCAGACGTGGCCGGGGCCGACGAAGCCGTCCAGGCGCAGGTCGGGCGAGTCGAGCAGCGCGCGCAGCGGCGGCACGATCGTGACGTGGTTGCAGAAGCAGGAGAAGTTCGCGACGCCCTCGGCCTTGGCGCGCTTGAGCGTCAGCGCGGTCGACGGCGCGGTCGTCTCGAAGCCGATCGCGAAGAACACCACCTCGCGGTCCGGGTTGGCCTTGGCGATCCGCAGCGCGTCCAGCGGCGAGTAGACCATGCGGACGTCGGCGCCCGCCGCCTTGGCCTCCAACAAGGTGCCGTCCGAGCCGGGCACGCGCATCATGTCGCCGAAGCAGGTGAGGATCACGCCGGGCCGGCGCGCGATCGCGATGCCGTCGTCGACGCGGCCCATCGGGATGACGCAGACCGGGCAGCCGGGGCCGTGGACGAGCTCGACGTTCTCGGGCAGCAGGTCGTCGACGCCGTACTTGTAGATCGAGTGCGTGTGCCCGCCGCAGACCTCCATGATCTTGACGTGGCGGCCGGGCTCGACCGTGTTGAGGATCTCACCGGCCAGCGTGCGGCCCAGCGCGGCGTCGCGGAACTCGTCGACGAACTTCACGCGACCACGTCCGTCAGGCGGGCCAGCGCGGTGCCGGCGTGCACGAGCACGGTGTCGCCGACCGCGAGCGGCGCGACCAGGGCGATCTCGACCGTCTCGTGGGCGCCGTCGGCGCCCTCGCACAGCGCGAGGCCGCGCGCCTCGTCGACGGCCAGCACCCGCTCGGGCTCGCCGTCGTCGCCGCAGGTGATGCAGTGGCGGGGGTCGGGACAGCTCATTCGATCACGCTCTGTCGCAGCTCTTCGAGCTCGAGCTCGTAGTCGGCGCCCATGCCCTCCAGGAGCTTGAGGGTCGCCTCGGCCTCCTCCTCGTCGACGCGCGAGAGCGCGAAGCCGACGTGGATGAGCACCCAGTCGCCGATCTGCGCACCGCCGTCGGCGTCGGCGTCCAGCAGGCCCACGTTGACCGTGCGCCGGACCCCGGCGACGTCGACCCGGGCCAGCCGGTTGGGCACGTCGACCATCTCGATGATGCGCCCTGGAATCGCCAGGCACATGGAGCGCTGCCTCCCGTCCGCGGCACGGGGACCCGGACCGCTTCCGATGTCCTACTCCGCGGACCAGAGCGGTTGCAAGGGATGTGACGGCGGTGGTCTACTGACATGTCACATGCCTGTGCCCCAGCAGCGGGCCACCGTGGACCGCCGGCTCTTGCGGGACAACGCCTACACCATGTTGTGCGGCGCGATCGTCGACGGGACGTTGGCGCCCGGGGAGTCGCTGCACGACGAGGAGCTGTGCGCGTGGCTCGGGCTCAGCCGCACGCCGGTGCGCGACGCGCTGGGCCGCCTGGCCGAGGACGGGCTGGTCGAGATCGCTCCGCAGAGGTACACGCGGGTGTGCCCGCTGACGGCGCGCGAGGCCGGCGACGTGTTCCCGCTGCTGGCCGCCGTGCACGCGCTGGCGGCCGAGCTCGGCGTGCCGCGGCTGACGCGCGAGGGCCGCGCGGAGATGCGCGCGACCAACGACGCGTTCATCGCCGCGCTGACGGCCCGCCAGGGACCGGCCGCCTACGACGCCGACGACCGCTTCCACCAGACGCTGGTCGACGCGGCCGGCAACGACGACATCTGCCGGACGCTGCGCCACCTGGCGCCGCGCCTGCGCCGGCTGGAGATCCTCCCCCACGGCGCGCTGCCCGGCCGGCGCTCGGTCGCCCAGCACGAGGCGATCCTCGCCCGCGCGGCCGCCGGCGACATCCGCGGGACGGCCTCGGCGACGCGCGAGAACTGGCTCGAGCTCGGCGCGTTGATCGGACGATCGTTGGCCCGCGTGTAAGCACGCTGACGGCTCTGGCCTCCGCTCAGGTATACACACTGTGTCGTTGGCCCGCACCCCTCAAGGCCCTTCCCCGGCCGCCGATGTCAGGAAGGCCGACCGCCCGCCGCCGCACGCCGCGCCGGGCCTTGAAAGGGGAACCGTCCTTGCCTTTGCCCAAGCTCCATCTCGCGTCGCTGCGCGCGAAGATGGTCCTCACCATCCTGCCGATCGTCGTCGTGGCGCTGGGCGTCATGACCTACGTCGCGGTCACCCGCTCCGCCCACGCGCAGCGCAGCGACGCCAACCAGCGCCTCTCCGAGGTCGCGGCCACGCAGGCCAACGCCTTCGACGCGACCATGGCGTCGCGCTTCGACGTCATCAACTCGCTCGCGGCGGCCTACAGCCGCTCCAACCAGGGCAGCCGCGACGAGGTCCGCGACGCGCTGCACGGCGTCATCGCCGCCCATCCGGACCTCGTCGGCCTCTACGTCGGCTTCACCCGCGACCGCTTCGACGGGCGCGACGGCGAGCTCGCCGGCCGGCCCGGCCAGCTCAAGGACGGGATGATGGCGCCGTACTGGTCGCGCGACGAGGCAGGCAAGCTCGTCTTCGCCCAGGCCGGCGACCTCACGGGCTACTTCGCCGAGCCCAAGGCGGCCGGCAAGGTCATGGCGCTCGAGCCCTACGACTACCACGGCACGCTGATGACGAGCATCATGGCGCCGATCACGCGCGGCGGCGGCTTCGCCGGGATCGCCGGCGCCGACCTGCCGCTGGCGGCCATCGGCGCGCAGGTGCAGAAGGCCGACGTGCCGTTCGGCGGCTACGCGCTGCTGGTCAGCGCCAAGGGCGCGATCGTCTCGGCGCCGAAGGCCGGCCTCGCGGGCCGCAGCTCGCTCGCCAAGCTCGCCGCCAAGTCGCCGCAGCTGCGCACGGCCATCGCCGCGATCGCCAAGGGCGACGCCGGCCGCATCACCGTC
>JAOPZD010000010.1 GCA_025964295.1 Conexibacter sp. | reverse complement strand
GCGCGTCGAGCTCCTGGACGAGGTCGAGCGAGTGCAGGAACTCGCCGGCCGGGTCGGGCGAGTAGCCGTAGTCGTAGTACAACGAGACGCGGCCGAGGAGGTGGTCGCCGGAGATCAGGATCCGGCGCTCCTCCTGGTAGAGGCAGACGTGCGACGGCGCGTGGCCGGGCGTCTCGAAGACCTGCCAGGTGCCGAGGTCGGTGTGGAGCTCGATGCCCGGGACGAGGTTGCGGTCGGGCTCGACGACGCCCGCGATCCCGTAGCCCTGCGAGCGGCGCGCGTCGCTGTAGCGGCGCAGCGGCTCCTCGGGGACGCCGCTCTGGCGGGCGACCTCGATGCGGCGGTCGAACGCGGACTCGGGGTCGAGCGCAGCCTTGAGCATGTGGTCGTGGTTGGGGTGCATCCACAGGTCGCATCCCGTCCGCTCGACGATCGTCGCCGCCTGCCCGTAGTGGTCGGAGTGCGCGTGCGTGCAGACCAGGAGCCGGATGTGCTCGAGCTTGAGGTTGACCTGGGCCAGCGCGCGCTCCAGATGTCCCATCGAGCCCGGCTCGTGCATGCCGGTGTCGATCAGGACGATGCCGTCGCCGGCGGCCAGCGCCCAGGCGTTGCAGTGCGGCACGCCCGGCCACGGCAGCGGCAGGCGCAGCCGCCAGACCCCCGGCAGCACGCGCTCTCCCCGACCCACTTCCCGCTTGCGGTTGGCCTCCGGCATCGCGCTCAACCCTAGAGTGCACGGCATGTCCACCGTCTCCGGCCGCCGCCGCGTCCGTCCCCGCCTCGCGCGCCTGATCGCGTCCGCCCCCGAGCCGATCGCCGACGGCGTCTGGGTTCTGCGCGGCGGCTTCCCGAGCAAGACGATGAACGTGTACTTCGTCCGCGACGGCGACGGCGTCCTGCTCTTCGACGCGGGCATCGAGGCGATGACCGGCGCCGTCGCGCGCGCCGCGGCCCAGCTCGGCGGGCTCACGCGGATCGTGCTCGGCCACGGCCACGCCGACCACCGCGGCGTCGCGCCCGGGCTCGCGCCGGTCCCGGTCCTCTGCCACCCGGCCGAGCGCGCCGACGCCGAGGGCGACGGCGGCCGCCACTACTTCGACCTGACCCAGCTGGCCCCGCACGGGCGCGTGGTGCTCGGCGCGATGCTCGGCGTCTGGGACGGCGGGCCGGTCACGATCGTCGGGACCGTGGAGGAGGGCGACGACGTGGCCGGCTTCGAGGTCGTACACCTGCCCGGCCACGCGCCGGGGCTGATCGGCCTGTGGCGGGCGAGCGACCGGCTGGCGCTGGTCAGCGACACCTTCTACACGCTCGATCCGCAGACGGGGCTGCACGGCGCTCCGCGCGTGCCGCATCGCGCGTTCAACCACGACACCGAGCAGGCGCGGGCGTCAATGCGCAAGCTCGCCGCGCTGGAGCCCGCCGCCGCGTGGGCCGGGCACGCCGACCCGCTGCGGGGAGACGTGCGCGGGCAGTTGGAGCACGCGGCGGAGACGACGTAGCCTCACGCCATGGGCCGCCGCAGCCGCCAGCGCGGGCGCACCGACAAGCTCGAGGCGCCGACCACCGACTACGTCTCGCCCGACGCCGAGCAGACGCTGACCCTGCGCGGGGCGCTGTCGCCCAAGTCGCGCCAGGAGTACGCGCGCGCCGCCGACCCGGCGCAGGCGCGCGCCGCCGCCAACGCCGAGGACGTCCGCGCCCGCGCGATCGAGTTCCTCTTCGAGCGCCTCGTCGCCCGCTGGGTGGTCAACGACGTCCCGACCGAGGGCGCCAAGCCGCTGCTGGCGCGCTACCGCGCCGCGACCCGCGACGAGCGCACCTGGGTCACCGACGTGCTGCGCGAGCACTGCGCCGAGTGGTTCCCGGACGTCAAGGTGCCGTAGCGAACAGGATGTTCATTCGATCTGCCCATGCAGATCGCTCAGGAGCCGTGCTCGGCTGATAGCCTGCCGCCGCCCTTCGCCCAACCAGCAAGAGAGACGCACGGATGCAAAGCAGAACGCTCGCAGCGATGACCGCGGTCCTCAGCGTGGCCGTGGCCGCCCTTCCCGCCGCCGCGGGCGCGGCGCCGACGTGGCTGCCGACCCAGTCGCTCGGCGCAGCCCCTCACGAGCCGAAGGTCGCGATGAACGGCCCGGGCGACGCCGTCGTCATCGGAGACCACGGCCTCACGGTGTCGCCGGCGGGCGGCACGGTGTCGCAGCGATCCGAGGGCGTCGACGCCGGGTCGTCGTTGGCGCTGAGCTCCGCCGGCGACCTCCTCGTGGGCAGCGACAGCATGGGCGGCACCTTCGTCCGCGACGGATCGCTGACGGCACCGCTCGGGGCGCCGTTCACCCTCACCACGGGGGTGGACTTCGCGACGCCGCTCGGGCTGGCCGACGACGGATCCGCCGCCGCCGCGTGGAACGAGGACGAGGGCTCCGGCGCCGTCCCGCACTGGCGGGTGCGCGCGGCCGACGGCACGTGGGGGCCGGCCGCCTCCGATCCGGCAGCGGACTCCGGCGTCCTGCTGCGGATGGCCCGCGACGGAGAGGCGCTGCTCGTCACCACGCGCGGCGGCAAGGTGCTCGGCGTGTCGACCCGGCCCCCGGGCGCGCCGGCCTTCGGGGCGTTTCAGGCGATCTCCGACGGAGCCGACTGGACCTACGTCTCCGACCTTGCGATCGCCTCCAACGGAGCGGCGATCGTCTCTTGGCAGCAGGGCGACGACCTCATGGTCGCGCGTCGCCCGGCGGGCGCGTCAGCGTTCGGGGCGCCCGTCAAGGTCGGGTCGGTCTCGAGCGGGATCCCGACGTCGGTGGGCATCAACCGCCATGGCGAGTCCGTGGTCGTCTGGGGCGAGATCTTCGACGTCTACGCGGTCCTCGGCCGGCCGGACGGGACGTTCAGCGGCCCCGTGGTGATCGGCCAGCGGGCGGGCGCCGATCCGATCGGCGCCGCGATCGCCGACAGCGGCCTCGCGGTCGTGGACTGGCTGCGGTACCCGGTGCAACTGGTCGCGGCGATCCGCCCGCCGAGCGGCGCCTTCGGCGCGCCGACCGAGCTGCAGGACCCGGGCGACGGCGTCTACGAGATCTCCGGCGAGTCCTTGGCGGTCGACGACGCCGGCGACGCGGTGATCGCTTGGAACACCCAGGCGCGGCTGGGCCGCTGGCGGCGGCTCGACGCGTCGGGTCCCGTCCTGAAGGACCTGTCGGTGCCGAGCGCGGCGACGACCGGCCAGCCGGTGGGCGTGTCGGTCGGCGCGTCGGATCTGCTCTCGGCGGTCGGGACGACGACGTGGTCGTTCGGCGACGGCGCGACCACGAGCGGCGCGTCGGCCACCCACGCCTTCGGTGCCGCGGGCTCCTACGACGTCCGCGTGACGGTGGCCGACGCGGTCGGCAACACGACGTCCGAGACGCGGCAGATCACGGTCGCGGCGGCGCCCGGCGCACCGGCGACGCCGAAGCCGCCGGTCGTCGCCAAGCCCAAGACCCGCTGCAAGGTCCCGCCACTGAAGAACCTCACGACGGCCCGCGCCAAGGCGAGGCTCAAGAGCGCGCACTGCAAGCTCGGCAAGGTCACGACGCCGAAGAGGCTCAAGCACCGCAGGGGGCTCGTGATCCGATCGCAGTCCCGCAAGGTCGGGACGAAGACGACCGCGGGCGCCAAGGTGAACGTCACGCTGGGGACCAAGCCGAAGGCGAAGAAGAAGGCCACGAAGAAGTAGCCCACCGCCGGGCGGCGCGCGGGCGGGCGGTAACGTCTCGCCGCGTGCCGACCGTCGAAGAGGTCCCCGCCCGCCTGCTGCTCGGCTCCGGCCCGTCGCCGGTGCCCGAGCGGATCCTGACCGCGCTCGCGCACCCGACCGTCGGGCATCTCGACCCGGCGTTCGGGGCGCTGCAGGACGACGTCGCCGCGCTGCTGCGGGCGACGATGAAGACCACCAACAAGGTCACGTTCCCGCTGAGCGCCACCGGCAGCGGCGGGATGCAGGCCATGGTGGACACCTTGATCGCGCCGGGCGACCGCGTCGTCGTCGGCGTCCACGGGGCGTTCGGCGGGCGGATGGCCGACGCGCTCGGCCGCGCGGGCGCCGACGTGGTCAAGGTCGAGCAGCAGTGGGGCCGCGCGATCCCGGTCGAGCGCCTGCTGGAGGCCGCGGCCGACGACGCCACGCGCGCGCTGTTCGTCGTGCACGGCGAGACGTCGACCGGCGTCGCGCAGCCGCTCGACGGCCTGGCCGACGCAGTCCACCTGCGCGACGGGCTGTTCCTGGTGGACTGCGTCACCTCGCTGGCCGGCCATCCGCTGGACCTCGCGGCCGCCGGCGTCGACGCCGCGTTATCGGGGACGCAGAAGTGCCTCAACGTGCCGCCCGGCCTGGCGCCCTTCACCGTCGGCGACCGCGCGCTGGAGCGCCTGCAGCGCCGGTCCTGGTACTTCGACCTGCAGGCGATGGTCGACTACTGGTTCGCCGATGGCCCGCGCGCCTACCACCACACCGCGCCCATCAACATGATCTACGCGCTGCACGAGGGGCTGCGGATGGTCCAGGAGGAGGGCCTGGAGGCGCGCTGGGCCCGTCACGCCCGTGCGCACGAGGCGCTGCGCGCCGCCTTCGGCGTCCTGGGCTTCGAGCGGCTCGCGCCGGACGGCGAGCAGCTGCACTCGCTCCTGGCCGTCGCCGTGCCCGAGGACATCGACGAGGCCGCCGTGCGCGGCGCGCTGCTGCGC
>JAOPZD010000064.1 GCA_025964295.1 Conexibacter sp. | reverse complement strand
GCGGGTCACACCGCCACCGCGCCGGGCTGCGGGTGCTGCTGCGCCGCCGGGGCGACCGCGGGCAGCGCGGCGTCGTGCTCGGTGACCGGCGGGCGCCAGTGCGGCTTGGCCAGCGTCGTCTGGATCAGCCCGATGCGCCGCTCGGCGAAGCCCGCCTCGCAGTAGGCCAGGTACAGCCGCCACAGCCGCCGGAAGCGCTCGTCGTAGCCGAGCTCCTCGAGCTGGGCCTCCGCGTCGTCGAAGTTGGCGCCCCAGCGCTTGAGCGTCTCGGCGTAGTGCGGCGTGAGGTCCTCGAGGTGGACGGCGTGCAGGTCGGTGTCGCGGGCGACGCAGCGGGCGATCACCTCGCGCGAGGGCAGGCAGCCGTTGGGGAAGATCAGCGTGCGGATGAACGACTTGCTCGCGCGCTCCACGGCGTAGGCGCGGTCGTCCATGACGATCGCCTGCAGCAGCATCGAGCCGTCGGGCGCGAGGCGGTCGCTGCACACGCCGAAGAACGTGTCGAAGTCCTTCCATCCCACCGCCTCGATCATCTCGATCGAGACGAGCTTGTCGTACTGGCCGTCGAGGTCGCGGTAGTCGTCCATCAGGACGGTGACGAGGTGCTCCAGGCCGGCCTCGCGCACGCGCGCCACGGCGTGGTCGCGCTGCTCGCGCGAGATCGTCGTGGTCGTCACGCGGCAGCCGCGGGTCGCGGCGGCGTGGACCGCGAAGCCGCCCCACCCGGTCCCGATCTCCAGGACGTGGTCGGCGGGGCCGAGGCGCAGCTTGTCGCAGATGCGGTCCAGCTTGGCGATCGACGCCTCCTCGAGCGTCATCTGCGGGTGCTCGAAGACCGCGCTGGAGTACATCATCGTGGGGTCGAGCATCAGCCCGAAGAGCTCGTTGCCGAGGTCGTAATGGGCCTCGATGTCCCTGCGGCTGCGGTGCGGCGTGTTGCGCCGGAACGCCGCGCGGCCACGCTGGAACGGCTCGCGCAGCGGGCTCAGCCGGCGGCGGACCCCGTCCAGGCCGGTGACGTTGCGGGCCCCGACGCGGATCACCGCGGTGAGGTCCGGCGAGTCCCAGAAGCCGTCGCGGTAGGCCTCCGCCATCCCGCGGCTGCCGCGCAGCAGCGCGCTCCACGCCCGCGGGTCGCGGACGCGGACGGTCGCCTCGGGGGCGCCGCGGCCGAACGTCAGGCGCTCGCCGCCCTCGATGACGGTCAGGCGCCCGATCTCGATGCGGCGCAGGACGGACAGGACGAGCCTGCGAGCGAGACGCTCGGTCACGGGCGGACCTCCTGATGGGTCGGGGTGGGGCGTGCGTGGATCGGCACCCGCTTGAGCGCGAGCACGAGCGCGTGCGCGTAGATCAGCGCGAGCACGCGCAGGGTCTGGCCGGGGCGGCGCCTGAGCGGCCGGCGCCGGAGGGCGAGCGTCGCGTCGAACGCCTTGGCGTCGCCGCCGCGGCTGGCGATGTGGATCGCCAGCGTCGGGTTGGCCGCCGACGGCCGCGTCGTGGACCAGGCGTAGCGCTGGTCCATCGGCATGAACGGGGAGACGTGCATCCGCTTGGCGAAGTCGCCGCGGACGACGTCCTCGTCGCCGGCCGGGAGGACGTAGGCGTGGCGCTCGCCCCAGGGCGTGCTCGTCACCTCGGCGACGACGCTGTGCAGCGTGCCGTCGGCGCGGTGGCAGAAGTAGAAGCTGACGGGGTTGAAGCAGTGGCCGAAGCTGCGCAGCTGTGTGAGGACGCCGACGGGGCCGTCGGGCTCGGCGCCGCCGGTGCGATCGGCCACGAGCGCGCGCACCGCGCGGTCCAGCGGGACCTGCGGGTCGCCGAGGTAGTCCTCGCGGCGGAAGCGGGCCAGGCCGGGACCGTCCTTGACCAGGCTGCCGCCGAGCAGGCGCGGCAGCTCGTCGAGGTCGACGTAGGCCATCGCGATGCGGTGGCGGAACGCGTGGCCGCGCACGGCGAAGCGCCGGTGGCGAACCGTGCCGACGTAGGAGGCGCTGCGCGTCACGCGGCCCCCGCGCCCAGCTCGCGGGCGACGCGCAGCCCGCTGACGACGCCGTCCTCGTGGAAGCCCCAGCCCCAGTAGGCCCCGCAGAAGTGGGTCCGGCCGCGGCCGCCGCTGATCTCGGCGACGCGCTGCTGGGCCTGCATCCCCTCGACGGTGAAGACCGGATGGGCGTACTGGATCGTCCGCACGATCTTGTCGGGGTCGATCGCCCCGGTGCGGTTGAGCGTCACGCACCACTGGCGCCGCGCGGGCAGCGACTGCAGGCGGTTCATGTGGTAGGTGACGGTCGGCTTGCCGGTCGGCGCGGCGAGCAGGTGGTAGTTCCAGCTCGCCCAGGCGCGGCGGCGGCGCGGCAGCAGGCGCTCGTCGTGGTGCAGCACCGCCTCGTTGGGCGCGTAGGGGAACGCGCCGAGCAGCGCGCGCTCGCGGCCGGTGGCGTCGTCGCCGAGGAGCTGCAGGGACTGGTCGGCGTGGGTGGCCAGGACCACGTGGTCGAAGCGCTCGGCCTCCGGCGCTCCCCGCGCCGTCACGCGCACCCCGCCGCCGTCCTCGTCGCGCACGACGCGGTCGACCGGCGTCCGCAGCCGGATGCGGTCGGCGAACGGCGCGGTCAGCGCCTCGACGTAGCGCTTGGAGCCGCCCTGGACGACCCGCCAGCGCGGGCGCTCCTTGAGGTCGAGCATCCCGTGGTTGTCGAAGAACTGCACGAGGAAGCGCGCCGGGAACGTCCACATCTGCGCGGGGTCGGCCGACCACACGGCCGCCGCCTGCGGGACGATCAGCCGGTCGACGAAGGCCTGGCTGAAGCCGCGCTCGTCCAGCCACCGGCCCAGCGACGGGTCCTCGTCGGAGGCCAGCAGCGCCCGCGCCTCGCGCTGGAAGCGGCGGACGTCGAAGACCATCTTGTGGAACGTCGGCGAGGCGAGGTGCGCGCGCTTGGCGAACAGGCCGTTGGCCGACGTGGAGGCGTACTCGAAGTCGCCCTGCTCGTCGCCGACGCCGAAGCTCATGTCCGACGGCTGCGACGCGACGCCGAGGCGGTCGAGCAGCCGCTCGAAGTTGGGGTAGTTGCGGTCGTTGAACACGATGAACCCCGTGTCGACGTCCAGCGACGCGTCCTGCTCGTCCACGCGGATCGTGTTCGTGTGGCCGCCGGCGTAGGCGCCGGCCTCGAAGACGGACAGCTCGTGCCCGTCGCGATGCAGGAGATGGGCGGCGACGAGGCCCGAGACCCCGGCGCCGATGACGGCGATCCTCACGATGATGCCTTCGTGCCGCGGGGCCGGTTCGGATCACCGACCTGACGGGAAGCCGCTCGCGATAGCGTCCGCCGCGATGCTCGTCGGGGTCGATGCCCGGGCGCTGGCGGCTCGCCGCGGCGTCGCGCGGTACACGCGCCGGATGGTCGAGGCCCTCGCGGCGCTCGACGGCGTCGGCGTGCGCGCGCTCGTGCCCGGACCCGCCGACCCCGCCCGGCCGGTCGAGCCGGTGCCGGGCGTGGAGATCGTGCGGACCCGGCTGCCCTCGCGCGTCCTGCACCTGGCGGGCGCGATCGCGGGGTTCCCGCGCGTCGACACGCTGCTGGGCGACGACGTCGACGTGACGTGGCTGCCGGCCCCGGCGCCCGTCGCCGCGGGCGACCCCTACGTGTTGACCGTGCACGACCTGTCCTGGGAGGACCGGCCGGAGGACTTCACGCGCTACGAGCGCCTGTGGCATCGCGCGGCGCGGCCGGCGGCGCTGGCGCGGCGGGCGCGCGCGGTGATCTGCGACGCCCCGGCGGTGGCCGACGAGCTGCAGCGGCGCTGGGGCGTGGCGGCGCGGGTCGTCGAGCCGGGCGTGGACCAGGTCGACGGCGTCGTCGCGCGGCCAGGCAAGTACGTGCTCTACGTCGGCGCGCTGGAGCCGCGCAAGGGGCTGGACGTGCTGGCGGCCGCCTGGTCGGCCGCCGCGCTGGAGGGCGTCGAGCTGCTGGTCGCGGGCGAGGGCCGCGAGGCGGTCCCGGGCGCGACGCTGCTCGGCCACGTCAGCGACGCCGAGCTGCACGCGCTCTACGCCGGCGCCCAGGCCGTGGTGCTGCCGTCGTTCCTGGAGGGGTTCGGCCTGCCGCCGCGCGAGGCCGCCGCGCACGGGACGCCGTC
>JAOPZD010000681.1 GCA_025964295.1 Conexibacter sp. | reverse complement strand
GTGTACACCCTGTCGGCGTAGACGACCGCGTGCTCGTCGTGAGTCACCAGCAGCGTCGCCATCTGGCGTGCGCGGGTCGCCTCCTGCAGCAGGCCGAGGACCTCGTGGCTGCGCCGGCTGTCCAGGCTCCCCGTCGGCTCGTCGGCGAGCACGACCTGCGGGTCCAACGAGAGGGCGCGAGCGATCATGACGCGCTGCCGCTCCCCCATCGACAGCGTGTCGGCCCGATGGCCCAGGCGCTGGCCGAGGCCGAGCTCCTCGAGCAGCGGCGCGACGCTCCGCCGTGCGCGGCGCAGGCTTCGCGCGGCGACCAGCTGCTTCGTCGCCGCGTTGTCGAGGGCGCTGGCACCATCGAGGAGATCCGACTCCTGGTTGATCCACCCGAGCACGTACATGCGGTAATCAGCGGCGTCCTGGCCCGAGAGCGCCGTGACGTCACGGCCCTTCACGAACACCCCGCCGCCGTCAGGTGGCTCGATCCCGGCCGCGATCCTCAGCAACGTGCTCTTGCCCGAGCCCGACGGACCGTAGAGGGCGACCAGCTCGCCGGCGTCGACGGTGAGCGACACGCCATCGACAGCACGCACGACTTCGTCACCGCTGCGGTAGTGCTTGCGAACGCCGCGGAACTCGAGCAATGGTGGGATCTTCATCGTGGGCGGGTCAGGCGGGTTGCGAGCCGCCGTTGCTGCGCAGCGGCACCACGGTCGCCATCGGTCGGGTAGGCGGCCCCTCGACGCGTCCGTCGGCCAGCGACCAGATCCGGTCAGCCCCCTGGAGCTCAGCGAGATCGGCTGCTGTCATGAGGACTGCCACGCCCACCCGGGCGATCGAGTGCAAGAGCTCGATGATCTCCGCCCGTTGTCGCGGGCCGAGCCCCGCGACCGGATCGTCGACGACGAGCATCCTTGGTCCGCGGACGATGGCTTGGGCGATCGCCACGAGCATCCGCTCGCCGTCGGAGAGGTTCTCCCAGGACTCAGCGCCGACATCCGCAGCGCCGACGCGCTCGAGCGCGAGATGCGAGCGTTGCAAGGCGGCGCGCCAGGAGCAGCTGTTGAGCATCGTCGAGGCGATCCACGCCTCGACGGGCAGCTCCTCGATCTCCGGGCCGCAACGTGTCGCAAGACCGATCTGCGCATGCAGCGCGCCGCGGTGCTCCTGGCGTGCTTCGTCGGTGAGACGATGCCCGCCGAACGTGAGAGATCCTTCGTCGGGAGGCAGGACGCCGGCAACGACCTTGGCAAGCGTCGACTTGCCGGCACCGCGGTCGCCCCAGATCGCGCCGAACTCTCCGGCTTCCAGATCCAGCGACACGTCCCGCAGGACCTGGATCGGCCGTGATCCGCGCCAGTAGCGCACGCTGACGGACTCGACGGTGAGCAGCGCAGTCACGCCTGGGCCACCGCGGACGGCGCATAGGCCTCGAGCGCCTCGAGGGTCCGGCGGAGGTCGCGCAGCACCTTCGAGCGGCCGGCCACCTCGGCGGCTTCAGTCCTTCCGAGCAGCACGCTCGAGACGACCTCCCACGGGGCGCCTCTCGCGATCAAGGACTCGACCTCGGGCATTCGCAGGCCCTGCAGGCGGGCGATGCACGCGCGCTCGGCGGTCGTCACGAGCTCGATCAGCACCGGCAGATCCTGTTGCCGCGCCGTCCCGATCCGCATGCACAGATCCTCATACGTCGCCGGCGGACGGCGCAGCCACGCCTGGAAGCGCTGCTCACCCTCGACCGTCGCGCCGTACGTCATCCGGCCCAGACGGTCCGGCTCGCGGTCGACAACCGAGTCCAACGGCTCGATCAACTGCTCATCGCTGAGCCGCCGCAGTGCTTTGTAGATCGACGAGCCCGTTGGGACCAGGGCGGGGTCCAGCGGCCAGCGACGAATCTGCTCGACCAGCGCGTAGCCATGCGTCGGCCGACGCGCGACGAGGCCCAACACGGCGTAACGAGTCGACTCAGACACACACTCCCTTTCGGAAACGTGAGCATATCTATCCGGACCGACAACTGCCAGCAGCGCAATTCATGCAGCAGCGGGTGGCAGCAGGGGCGTGTGCGTGGATCAACGCTGCCGGCGCCGAGGCGGGCACGGAACGACAGCGTCGACAGCGCGACGGGTTTCATCGGCAAAGCGCAGCACGAGGCGAAACCGAAAGCCGCCGCGCGGGCAGGACTCGGGGAGCGGAATGCCGCCGGGGTTATACGCGACGCGCCGGCCGTGGATGTGCCGGTAGTACGTGATCGGCCGCCCCCCGACCACCAGATGGAGATCGGAGAGCGCGATCGGAGCGCCGAACGGTGGCTTCGGGATGGGCGGCACCATGATCGCGAGCCCGATGCCGAACGGTGCAGGCGGGATGTACAGGTAGCCGGCGTACGTGAGTTGCAGACGCACCGGGTTGTACGTGTCGACGGTGACGAGCAGCCCTGGCTTGTCGGCGACGGGAGCGCCTGCATGCAGCTCGATGAAGCCCGCACCCGGGATCGTCTCCTCCTCGTTCAGCCGCAGGCCCGCCGTCGCCGCGCCCGTTCCCATCAACGAGTTCGCCGGACAGCGCTCGTGCCTGACCGGTCCCATGACCTGCGCGATCTCGGCCGCCGGCCGCCGGCACGAGGCCGCGCCGAGACGGCTGGACGTCAGCGTCAATCCGGCTGGGGTCAGGACCCGAAACTCGGTCACCGGGGCCAAGCTCGCATCGACGTGCAGCGCGAGGGTCATCGACGTGCTGACACCAAGGCGGGCGTCGTCGCCGAAGTGGACCGTGAACCCGAGCGGCGCTGACGCGGCCGCGGCGGAGGGACAGGCCACGAGGGTCGCCAAGGCGGCCACGAGCGCATGACGTGCCGTCACCGTCTGCCGCCGCGTTTCAGTCGCTCAGAGAGCCGGCGGCGTCGATGGTCGCCGCCCAGGTGTCGCGGTTGACGACGCCGTTGAACCTGCCTGCGCCGTGCGCGTGGGCGTAGCGACCAGTGCCGCCCGCCACGGTCGCGGAGCCGCTGAACTTCGTCCGCAGCT
>JAOPZD010000679.1 GCA_025964295.1 Conexibacter sp. | reverse complement strand
CGGCCAGCCGGAGCCGGTCGACCGCCTCGCGCACGGCGTCGCGCGCCTCGGGCGGCGACAGGACCGCGGCGTCGCCGGCCTCGGCGAGCACCTCGCGCACGAGCCAGTCGGTGCCCTTGTACGGCAGCTCGACGATGACCGAGCCGTCGGCCAGCTCCTGGGCGACGCGGCGCTGCTCGCGCGACCAGCGGGCGCGGTCGGGCGAGATCCAGACCCGCGCCACGCGCGAGGCCTCGACCTCGCCGGTGCGCGGCCAGCCCTCGACGTCGGCGGCCGGGTCGACCTCGGGCCGCTGCGTGAAGCCCGCGTCGAGCACCTCGGCGGTCTTGACGCGGTCCAGCCGGAAGTGGCGGACGGCGTCGCGGGCCGGGTCGAACGACGCGACGTACCAGCCCTCGCGGCCGTTGATCAGGGCGTAGGGCTCGACGACGCGCTCGGAGAACTCGTCCTCGTTGGCCTTGTAGTACTCCAGGCGCAGCAGCTGCGAGGAGGAGATCGAGCGCGAGACGACGCGGGCGATCTCGGAGTCGTCGCCCGACGTGGAGGCGACCTGCAGGCCCTGCTCCATCGGGTCGGCGCCGAGCGCCGCGACGATCTTGTCGCGCGCCGAGCTCAGCGCGCCCTCCGGGAGGTGGTCGCCGATCAGGTCGATCGCCGCGACGAGCGCCTTGGCCTCGACGGGCAGCAGCCGCGCGGGGCGGTCGAAGTTGTCGGAGTAGGGCTCGGGGTCGACGTCGATCATGCCGTCGTCGCGCACGTCGGCGTAGAGGACGTAGGAGCCGCCGCCGACGTTGACGACGTTGAGCACGTTGATGTCCTCGCGCAGCTCGGCGTCGGACACCTGCAGCCGCTCGCAGACGTCGGTGAACCGCAGCAGCTCCTTGGCGCGGCCGGCCTGGATGAGGATCGACGCCAGCGTGACCAGGCGCGCGAAGCGCTCGGGCCGGATCGCGGTCTCGCGCTTGTTGGCCGGCGCCTCGGGGACGGCCTCGTCCTCCGCCGACGCGGGTACGGCGGCGGCCAGTTCCAGCTCGCCGGTGTGGCGCTCGTGCAGCAGCTCGACGCGGTCGGCGAGCTCGCTGACGAGCTCCTCGGGGCCGAGGACCCGCGCGTGCTCGCCGAGGCGCAGCGCCCAGGCCACGAGCTGGCGGACCGACGCGTAGTCGGTGGAGAAGATGCGGTCGCCGCTGCCGTCCTCCGCCGGACGGACGCTGCCGAAGCGGCCGAAGTGGCGCTCGACCTGCCAGGCGATCCGCTCGGAGATCAGGACCTCGGCCTGGCCGACGGGCTCGCCGAACTGCCAGTCGCCGCGGCCGGCGTAGGCGCGCGGGTCGAAGTCGGTGGGGCGCTTGAAGTCGTGCTCGGCCTTGGTGGCGTAGGCGACCTTGCCCTGGATCCGCGACAGGCGGAAGACGCGGATCGCGTCGCGCTCGTGGGAGCGGCCCAGGAGGTAGAACTGCCCGCCCTGGAAGAGCAGGTGGTACGGGTCGACCTTGCGGGCGCCGACCGCGTCGCGCTCCATCGTGTAGTAGTCGAACGTGATCGTCTTGTTGCGGAAGATCGCCGTCTCGATCTTCGCCAGGCGCTGGGAGAGGTCGTGGCCGCCGGCACTGGCGGTGACGCCGAGGGCGATCGAGCCCTGGTCGGGCGCGCGCAGCGGCGACGGCCGGCCCCAGGAGATCTGCTGCAGCGCGAGCCGCAGCGGCTCGGCGTAGGCGAACTCGCCGTCCAGCAGCGTCAGCGCGAACTGCAGCGACGCGAGCTCCTCGTCGGTGAACGCGATCGCCGGGAGATGGAAGTTCTCCGGGCGCAGGGAGTAGTTCTCCTGCTCGGCCACGCCGTCGGCTGGCTTCTCGACCGTCAGCTGGATGCCCAGGGACTCCAGCTCGGCGCGATCGGCGTAGAACCGGCGGGCGAAGGCATCCTCGTTCATGCCCGAGTAGCCCTCGACATCGCGCCGGATCTCCAGCGCGGTCACCGGGCGACGCTCCGCCATGAGGTACGAGATGAGCGAGAGCTGACGGATGAGCTTCTCGGTGTCCTTCGCCATAGGAGGACGACGATACGGCCCCGGACCCTGCGATGGGCCGTTCGTTGCAGAACTCCGCGCGCTCTTTCCGCAGATTCGGTGCGAGGACGTCCAAAGCCGTCAGAGGTGCCACAACACCTAGGCGGCGTGTACGGTTCGCCCCTCATGACCAAGCTCGTGATCGTCGACGACCACGAGGCCCTGCGTGAGGGCCTGGTCGCATTGCTGCAGCACGGCGGCCTGGAAGTCGTGGGGGCGGCGGGCAACGTCGCGGCCGGGGTGGACCTCGTGGACCACGCCGAGCCGGACGTCGCGATCGTCGACATCCAGCTGCCCGACGGCAGCGGGATCGACCTCACGCGCGAGCTGCTGGCCCGCCGGCCCGACCTGGGGGTGATCCTGTACACGGGCGACAGCGACGCCGAGCTGCTCTACGACGGCCTCGACTCCGGCGCCCGCGGCTACGCGCTGAAGGCCGGCTCGATGGACGAGCTGATGGCCGCGATCGAGCGCGTGGCCAGCGGCGGGTCCTACGTGGACCCGCGCCTGGACCGCATCCTGCTGTCGCCGCGCGCCACCGCGCACGTCCCGCAGCTCTCGCCACGCGAGCGCGAGATCATGCACCTGATGGCCGAGGGGATGACCGCGGAGGCGATCGGCGACAAGATCAGCGTCTCGGTCGAGACGGTCCGCACCCACGTGCGCAACGTGATCCGCAAGCTGCAGGCCCGCAACCGCGTGCACGCGATCGCCATCGCGCTGGAGCGCGGCGAGATCGCGCTGGACTCGACGCGCGAAGATCGATGAGCGCGGGCGGGACGGGCGGCGGCGTGGGCGGGGCTCGCATCCCCTGGCCGACCGACCCCGACGAGCGCATCGCCCGTCTCGTCCACGACCTCCGCACCCCGCTGACCATCGTGCAGGGCTTCGCCGAGCTGCTGGACCGGGGCCACACGACGCTCGACGAGGAGCGCCGCTCGGAGTACCTCGGGCGCATCGCGCAGGCCGGCCGGGAGATGAAGGAGATCCTGGACGACGAGCGCGAGGACCGCCTGTCCGGCGCCTGAGCGCCGCCTCGACGCCGCTCGCGGCGTCATCGGGGCACGGATGGGCGGGCGCCCTATCCCTGCCCCTCTTCCTGGCGAGCGACGACGATGCGGGGCTCAGCCGCCGGACAGCGAGCTGTCCGGGCCCGCGCTACGCCGCTTCCGACTGCCGCCGGTCCTGCGCCGTGATCGGCGACGCCGACGTGCCCGACGTCCCCGCCGACCCGAAGTAGGCGCCGCCGCCGATGGCGCGGTCGAACGAGGACCACAGCTCGCCCGGCGGCAGCTGCTTCTCCAGCCGGTCGAAGGACCCGAGGCGGCCGCCGAGGTTGTCGATCATGTGCACCAACGTGGCCTCGCGGGTGCAGGGCACGACGGGGGAGCCGTGCTCGAGGGCGCCGTGGTGGCTCAGGATGATGTGCAGGACGCTCTGGGCCAGCGTGGGCGGGAAGTCGCGCAGGTCCTCGATGACGCGGCGCACGCGGTAGTAGCCGAGCGGGATCTCGCCCTGCAGCCGGCCGTCGTCGGTCATGTCGATCGGCGCGTCGCAGGTGTAGGCCTCCAACTTGCCGATGTCGTGCAACAACGCGCCGGTGACCGCGAGGTCGCGGTCGAGGCCCGGGAAGACGTTGCTGATCGCGCCGACGGCCTGGGCCACCGTCAGGCAGTGCTCGAGCAGCCCGTGCAGGTAGGCCTGGTGGTAGCGCTTGGCCGCCGGGGCGATCCGATACAGCGCCCACGTCTCGGAGCCCTCGCCGAAGAACGTGTCCAACAGCCGGACCAGGTGCGGGTCGTGCACGGTGGCGACGAGCTCGCGGAAGTCGGCCTCCATCTGGCCGACCGCGTGCGGCGGGCCGTCGTGCAGCTCGGCCGCCTCGAACGTCCCGTCCAGCGCCGGCTTGAGCCGGTTGATCTCGATCTGCGCGCCCCAGCGCGCATGGACCTCGTAGCGCCCGACGACGTGGACGGGCGACCCCGCGCGGCAGAGCTCCAGCGCTTGGGTGGCGACGTCCTCCCAGACCATCGCGGGCACGCCGCCGGTGCGGTCGCCGAGGACCAACTTGAGGAACTCGCTCCCGTCGCGACGACGGCGCCGGTCGGCCTCGCGCACCAGGAGGACCTGGTCGAGGTCGGAGCCGTGCTGGAGGTCACGAACGAGCACGGCGGCAAGGTGACACGACTTCCGGACGGACCCTCCGGCCTGCGCAGAGTTGTTGCAGAGTCGGCACAGATTGTGGAACAATCATGCGCATGTCCCGCCTCCAGGTCCTCCTCGCCGCGGTGTGCTTCGGCACCACCGGGACCGCGCAGGCGCTCGGGCCCGACGCCTCGGCGGTGACCGTCGGGGCGGTGCGGATCGCCGTCGGCGCGCTGCTCCTGCTGGCCTTCCAGCACGCCGTGGCGGGCCGGCGCGACACCCCCGGCCCGCGCCGCGCGCTCGCGTGGCCGCGCACGCCGGTCCTGGTCGG
>JAOPZD010000643.1 GCA_025964295.1 Conexibacter sp. | reverse complement strand
CTCAACTGCTCGCACCCCGCGTATCAACTACGGAGCCGTTCAGTTCTTCCGGGCAGCGGGGCTGTCGTCCCGTAACTGGCTTATCCGCGGCTCGGGGGGAGGCCACCCTGTGATCGGCACCGTCGGTAGCCGACCCGGATGGCGGCGCCGACGCCGGCGCTTACGGTTGAGGGATGATGACCACCGCAGGTCGCCTGACCGCGCTGGACGGGACGTTCCTCGAGCTCGAGGACGCCGGCGCGTGCGCGCACATGCACATCGGCAGCATCATGATCTTCGGTCCTGCCAGGGCGGAGGAGCGCCACAGATCGAGGCACTGCGCGACTTCGTCGACCTTCCGCGGTACCGGCAGCGGCTCGCCGCCCCGAACGCCGGACTCGTCAAGTGGCAGCAGTGGGGTTCCCGATGCCTCCTTCGACGTGGCACGCCACGTGCTGTCGGCGATCCTTCCGTCACCCGGGGGGTGGGAGGAGCTGCTCGAGTGGTCCGGGGACTACTTCTCCGCCCGCCTGGACCGCACCATGCCGCTCTGGCAGATCATGCTCGTCGCCGGCGTGGCCGACGACCACTGGGCGCTTGTGACCAAGACACACCATTGCCTCGTGGACGGCATCGGTGCGGTGCGGGCGGCGCACGTCCTGCTGGACGACGCTGCACCCATCGTCGGGCCCGACGATGCAGGGCCCGACGAGCCGTCGATCCTCTCGCGGCTGGCGCCGCTGACCGACGGGATCCAGGGCGCCGTCCGCCTCGCCACACATCCGCTGGACCTCGCGCACGCGCCGAAGCCCTCGCGGAGCTGATCATCCGCGACCAAGTCCTGCCGGCACCCCCGACGAGCCTCAACGAGAGCATCGGGCCCCGCCGGATCCTGCGTGGCGTCACCGTCGACCTCGAGGAGGTCCGACACCTGAAGCGCACCCACGGCGGGACGGTCAACGACGTGGTGCTGGCCGGGGCGTGCTCCGGGCTGCGGGCGCTGCTCCTCGCCCGCGGCGATGACCTGCCGGCGGAGGGCTTGCGGGCGATGGTCCCGATGAACGTACGTGATGGGGACGACTCCCTGGGCGACCACGTGAGCTCGCTCTTCGTGTCGCTTCCGGACGCCGAGGCCGATCCGCTCGTGCGCTTCGCGCAGATCCGCGCCACGACGGCGGCTCTCAAGCGGTCCAACCAGCCGCTCGGGGCAGCCTCGCTCCTGCAGCTCAGCGAGCTTGCGCCGCCCGCCGTCCATCACCTTCTGGCACCGTCGCTCTCGGACAGGCGCGTTTTCAACATGACGATCACAAACGTGCCGGGGCCCCCAGAGAGGCTGACCACCCTCGGCGCGCCGCTCGAGAGCGTCTGGCCCCTCGTCCCCATCGCGGCGGACCACGCGGTGGCCCTGGCGATCGTCTCCTATGCAGGGCAGCTCGTGTACGGGATCTGCGCCGACCGCGACACCGTCCCCGACGTCGACGTCTTGGCCGCAGGCATTGTCGCCGGCTTGGCCGATCTCGCGCAGCGAACCCTCGGGTCGGCCGCATGAGCCGTGCTGGGCGCGCCGATACGCAGATACGCGAAGGGCGGAGCGTAGGGACTACGGATGCCAGGGAACGCGGTGGTTGGGAGGCTGCGGTGAACCACTCAAGGAGAGCTGTTTCATCATGAAGGCACTTGTGTTCCACGGCCCAGGCCTACGCGGCTGGGACAGCGTCCCGGACCCGACGATCATCGACCCGACGGACATCATCGTCCGCATCGACTGCTCCACGATTTGCGGGACCGACCTGCACATCCTCAAGGGCGACGTCCCGGAGACCACCCCCGGCACGGTCCTCGGCCACGAGGCGGTGGGGACGGTTCAGGAGATCGGGTCGAGCGTCGGGACGGTCGCCGTCGGCGACCGGGTGCTGATGTCGTGCGTGAGCGCCTGCGGCCGGTGCCGCTTCTGCAAAGAAAGGCGCTACGGCCAGTGTTTGGGCGGCGGCGGCTGGATCTTCGGCCACACCATCGACGGGCTGCAGGCCGAGTACGCCCGGGTCCCGTTTGCCGATACGTCGGTGTACAAGGTGCCCGACTCGCTGACGGATGAGCAGGTGTTGTTTCTGGCAGACATCCTGCCCACGTCCTATGAGGTCGGCGTGCTGAACGGGATGGTCGCGCCGGGCGACACGGTCGCGATCGTCGGTGCCGGCCCGATCGGGCTGGCGGCGATCCTCACCGCGCGGCTCTACACGCCAGGGAACATCATCGCGATGGACGTGGACGACGGCCGCCTACAGAGTGCGCTGAGCTTCGGCGCGGACACCGTCATCAACAACGGCCGTGAAGACGCGTTGGCGCGCGTGATGGAGCTCACGGACGGCCTTGGCGCAGATGTCTCCTTCGAGGCGGTCGGGATGCCGCAGACCTTCGAGCTTGCGGCGGAACTGATCCGGCCCGGGGGCCGCATCGCCAACATCGGCGTGCACGGGGCGCCGGCGTCGCTGCACCTGGAGAAGTTGTGGACCCGGGACGTGACGATCACGACGGGGCTGGTGGACACGTACACGATCCCGCAGCTGATGAAGCTCGTCGCCAGCGGCCGCCTTGACCCGACGATCTTCGCAACCCACCACTTTGCGCTGGGGGCCACGATGGACGCCTACGACACGTTCGCAGACGCTGCTTCCTCGCACGCGCTGAAGGTCGTACTCCAGGGGCATCCGCTCGACGTCCTGCCCGGTACCGACCACGCCCTCGTCGGCGCCGGCCCGGCATGAGGGCCACGCTCGCTCCAGCACACGCGGGTCGGCGAGTGTGACGTTCCCTCAAGAGCGGCACGCTGTGGGCGCCCAGACCGGGGGAGCCGGTCCGGGCGCTAGTCGAGCAGTCCGTGGTCCAGCGCGTAGCGGACGAGCTCGGCGCGAGAGGTTCGGCCCAGCTTCTGCTGGATGTGGGCCCGGTGCGTCTCCACGGCGCACGGACAGATACAGCTGATCGTCGGCCACCTCGATCTCGCGGGCGATGACCTCGTGACCGAGGGCGATCACCACCTGGGCGACGAGCGCGAGCCGGTCCTCGCGCTCGTTCGCGATCAGCACGCGCAGGTGCGGGCTCTCAGGGGAGGTCGTCTGCGGATCCGCCCGGGCGAGTCTAGGTTTGCCCGCTCGCCGGACGCGGCCGCCGACGTCCGGGGGCGGGCAGGGTGTTCGAGTGCCGACGCAGTCCGTCGACCTCCGCGAGTGAGCCCCATGCTCGTCCGGTTCGACGCGTAGTTCCCCACAGGCTGGTGTCGCCCACTGCGGATGTGCCGGCGGCGCAGGGCTGGTCGTCTTGGTCCCTCATTTCCCATCAGCGAAGAGGCACCCCGAATGGCCATCACCGTCACGCCGCCGTCTGCCCTCCCCGAGCCTGGTTCCCCGGGCAGCCTCGTCTCTGTCGCCGAGCGCTACGGCAACTTCATCGGTGGCGCGTTCGTCGCGCCGGTCGCCGGGGCCTACCGCGAGAACCGCACCCCGGTGACCGGCGGGGTGATCTGCGAGGTCGCCGACTCCACGCCGGCCGACATCGAGCTTGCGCTCGACGCAGCCCACGCCGCCAAGGACGCCTGGGCGGCGAAGTCGCCGGCCGAGCGGGCCGCGGTGCTGAACGCGATCGCCGACGCCATGGAGGCGAACCTGGAGATGCTCGCGATCGCTGAGAGCTGGGACAACGGCAAGCCCGTCCGCGAGACCCGCGCCGCCGACCTGCCCCTCGCGATCGACCACTTCCGCTACTTCGCCGGCGCGGTGCGCGCCGGGGAGGGCCGGGTCTCCGAGATCGACGCGCAGACCTACGCCTACCACTTCCAGGAGCCGCTGGGCGTCGTCGGCCAGATCATCCCGTTCAACTTCCCGCTGCTCATGGCCGCGTGGAAGATCGCGCCGGCGCTGGCGGCCGGCAACTGCACGGTGGTGAAGCCCGCAAGCCCGACGCCCTGGTCCATCCTGAAGCTGATGGAGGTCATCTCAGGGGTCGTGCCCGCCGGCGTGATCAACGTCGTCAACGGTCCCGGAGGGCAGATCGGCAAGGCGCTCGCCACCAACCCGCGCATCGCGAAGGTCTCCTTCACCGGGTCCACGGAGATCGGCCGGCAGATCATGGGGTACGCCGCCGAGAGCCTGATCCCGTCGACGACCGAGCTCGGAGGCAAGTCGCCGAACGTCTTCTTCGCGGACATCATGGACGCCGACGACGCGTTCTTCGACAAGGCGATCGAGGGTCTGGTCCTCTTCGCGTTCAACAAGGGAGAGGTCTGCACGTGCCCCTCCCGCGCGCTCATCCAGGAGTCGATCTACGAGCCGTTCATGCAGCGGTGCCTCGAACGCGTGGCGAGCATCCGGCAGGGCCATCCGCTGGACCCCGCGACGCAGGTCGGCCCGCAGGTGTCCGAAAGCCAGCGCGAGACGATCGAGCGCTACGTGCAGATCGGCCGCGACGAAGGCGCCGAGGTGCTCTGCGGCGGCGGGCGGCCGGCGCTCGGGGACGAGCTCGACGGCGGATCGTTCTATGAGCCGACCATCCTCAAGGGGGACAACGGCATGCGCGTCTTCCAGGAGGAGATCTTCGGCCCCGTTCTCGCCGTGACGACCTTCACGGACGAGGCCGACGCGCTGCGCATCGCGAACGACACGATGTACGGCCTGGGGGCCGGCGTGTGGACCCGTGACGGCAGCCGCGCGTACCGCATGGGGCGGGGCATCAAGTCCGGGCGGGTGTGGACGAACTGCTACCACCTGTACACGGCCGGCCCGGCGATCGGCGGGTACAAGGCGTCGGGCGTCGGGCGCGAGAACCACCGCATGATGCTGGACCACTACACGCAGACCAAGTGCCTGCTCGTCAGCTACGACCCCGAGCCGATGGGCTTCTTCTAGGAGTCATCGAGGACCTTTGAGGCAGCGTCGACCACGACGAGGGGCCTGGGATCAGGACACGGCCCCGACGACGGCGCCGACGCCGGCCGTGATCGTCATCGCGGCCGCGCCCCAGGCGACCACCCGAGCGGTGGCTGCGCGCCGGGGCGCGCCGCCGAGGCGCGCCCCGACGGAGCGGAATCGACTTGTCCGTGGAGACGTGGTGGTCCGTCCCGGGGGATGGGACCGCCCGATGGCGCGCTCGGAGATCCGAGTGCTGCGATCAACCTGCTCGCTCCTGGCCGGCGCGCCAACCGCTCCCGCCCGCAGGGGTCCTGCGGGAAACCACGCGATCTGCAGGGTCACGGCCGTTCAGACTC
>JAOPZD010000570.1 GCA_025964295.1 Conexibacter sp. | reverse complement strand
GACCGCGCGCGGCGTCGACGCGCTGCTGGCCGAGGTGATCGCGTGAGCGACGCCACCGCGGCCGCCGGGCGCGTCCTCTCGCTCCAGGTCGGGCGCGCCGCGCCGCTGCCCTGGCGCGGTCAGGACGTGGCCTCGGCGATCGTCAAGGCGCCGGTCGACGGCCGGATCGCGCTCGGCCCGCTCGGGTTCGACGGCGACGAGCAGGCCGACCTGACCGTCCACGGCGGCCCCGACAAGGCGGTCTGCTGCTACCCGTCCGAGCACCTGGCGTTCTGGCGGGACGTCACCGGCCGGCCGATGGGCCCGGGCGCGTTCGGCGAGAACCTGACGCTGGCGGGCATGGTCGAGACCGGCGTCCACATCGGCGACACCTACACCTTGGGTGACGCCGTCGTCCAGGTCAGCCAGCCGCGCGGGCCGTGCTTCAAGGTCGCCGCCCGCTGGGGCCGGCGGACGATGCCCGCCCAGATGGCCCAGGGCCTCATCGCCGGCTTCTACTTCCGCGTGCTGCAGACCGGGACCGTCGCCGCCGGCGACGTCCTGACCCTCGCCGACCGCGTGAGCGAGGTCACCGTCGCCGAGGTCCTGCGGGTCACCTACCGCGACCGCCACGACCCGCCGGCACTCGAGCGCGTCGTCGCCGTCCCCGCGCTGGCGCAGCAGTGGCGCTCAGCGCTGGCCCGGCTCGTCGCCCGCAACGCGCTGCCGCTGACCGACCCAGTCGGCGACGACTGATCTCGGCGCGACGGCGCGCCACGCCTCCTCGACCAGCTCGGCGAGCTCATCCCGCTCGACCACCGCGAGCACGACGCTCGTCCGGATCAGCTGACCCCACGTGACGGTGCCGAAGACGTCGGGCCGCGATCCCACCAGCGCCTCGTGCTCGTCGCGCGGGAGCTTGAGGTTCGCGCCTTCGCCGTCCTCGTGGACGGTCACGAAGATCTTGCCGCGCACGCGAAACGACGGGCGGCCGAAGTGCTCGTGCTCCTCGGCCTCGGGCAGCGCGAGGGCGAGCGAGCGGAGGTCGGCGACGTCCATGGCGGACGCCGAGCGTCTCACACGAGCGACTTGATGAACAAGACCCGGTGAAAGCCGCTGCGGGTCTCGCGGCCGACCTGGGTGTAGCCCAGCTTGGGGTACATGACCAGGTTGTCGGCCATCGCCGCGTTGGTGTGCAGCCGGACCTCGGGCAGCCCGCGGCGGCGGGCCTCCTCCTCGGCGAAGGCGAGCAGCGCGCGGGCGAGGCCGCGACGCTGCAGGCCGGGCGCCACCGCGACGTTGTTGACGACGAGGTGATCGCCGGCGTCGACGAGGACGATGGACGACGCGAGGCCGTCGCCGTCCGGCGCCTCCGTCACGTACTGCTCGCCCGCCGCGATCCGCGCCGCGTGGTCGTCGTCCATCGGCGCCGGGCGCCGGCCGACCGCCTCGACGTGCCGCGCGAACGCCGCCTCGACCAGCGCGCCGACCGCGCCGGCCTCGTCGGGACGCGCGCGCCTCACGCCGCCGCGAACCGCACGACGCCGTCGTCCTCGACCTCGGTCACCGCGCCGCGCTCGAGCAGCAGGTCGACGTGCCCGAGCACCTCCGAGAGCGTCAGGTAGGCCTGCGTCACCGCGACGTTGCCCCACATCTGCTGAGCGATCTCGAACGCCGACTTCGGCCCGTCGGCCAGGATCCCGGCGATCTTCTCCACGCGCCGCTCGTGCCCGGCCAGGCGCTCGTCGATCAGGGCGCGGTGGTCGTCGATCGGCTCGCCGTGCCCGGCGTACACCGTGCGCAGGTCCATCGCCCGCGTCGCGCGCAGCGAGCGCAAGTACATGATCAGCGCGCGCGGGCGGTCGCCGCTGGCCGACGAGGCCGCGCCGTCCAGCGGCCGGGAGATCAGCGGGTTGGAGGAGATGTGCTTGATGAGGTGGTCGCCGCCGAGCAGGTCGCCCGTCGCCTCGTCGTGGAAGACCGTGTCCGACGGCGAGTGGCCCGGCCGCTGCCAGATCCGCCACGTGCGCCCGGCGAAGCCCAGCGACCCGCCGTCGTGCAGCGGCGTCGTCACCTGCACCGCCGAGCCCCAGGCGCGGAACTGCACGGTCACCGCCCGCAGCGCGATCGCGATGTCGTGCGGGATCCCGTTGCGCAGCATCAGCGCCTCGGCGAACTGGTCGTCGGCCTCCATCTCGGAGCCGTAGCGCGCGAGCCACGGCGCGAGCGCGTCCAGCGCGCAGACCTCGGCGCCCGAGCGCTCGGCGAGGATCTGCGCGAGCCCGATGTGATCGATGTGCTGGTGGGTCAGCACGATCCGCTCGAGGTCCTCGATGCGCCGCCCGTGCTCGGCCAGCGCGGCCTCCAGCACCGTCAGCGACGTGCCGGAGTTCGGGCCCGCGTCGACCAGCGTCAGCGGGTCGTCCTCGATCAGGTAGCAGTTGACGCGCCCGACGGCGAACGGCGTCGGGACCGGCAGCGCCTTGATCGACGGGTCGGCGGCGCTCACGCGCGGATCCGGCCCAGCACCTCGTCGCGCTTGGCCTCCATGTCGGCCTCGCTGACGAGGGACTCCAGCGTCAGGCGCAGCAGCGGCTCGGTGTTGGACGGGCGCACGTTGAAGTGCCAGTCCTCGAAGTCGATCGAGACGCCGTCGACGTGCGTGACCTCCGCGCCGGGCAGCGACCCGTAGTGCTCCTCGAGCTCGGCCATCTTCGCCGGGGCGTCGCGCACCTCGGAGTTGATCTCGCCCGAGATGAAGTACTTGGCCTTGTAGGGCTCCAGCAGCTCGGACAGCTTCTTGCCCTCCACCGACAGCTTCTCGAGCACCAGCAGTGCGGGCAGCGTCCCCGAGTCCGCGTTGTAGAAGTCGTGGAAGTAGTAGTGGCCGGAGACCTCGCCGCCGAAGATCGCGCCCTCGTCGCGCATGCGCGTCTTGAAGAACGCGTGGCCGACGCGGTTGATGTGCGGCGTGCCGCCGGCGGCCAGCACCGTGTCCGGGACCGCTCGGGACGCGCGGGCGTCGTAGAGGATGTCGGCGTGCTGGTCGGACGGGGACAGCTTGCCCAGCAGGTGCTCGGCGAGGATCGCGGTGAGGAAGTCGCCGTCGACGAAGCGGCCGGTGTCGTCGATGAAGAAGCAGCGGTCGGCGTCGCCGTCCCAGGCGATGCCGAGGTCGGCGCCCTCGCTGATGACCTTGTCCACGATGAACTTCCGGTTCTCCTCCAACAACGGGTTGGGCTCGTGGTCGGGGAAGTTGCCGTCGGGGGTGAAGTAGGTCTCGACGAGGTCGAGGCCGAGGTCGCGCAGGATCGGGCCCGCCATCGGGCCGGCCATGCCGTTGCCGCCGTCGACGACGACCTTCAGCGGCCTCACGTTCGCCGGGTCGATGGTCTTCAGCGCCGCGGCCTGGAACTCCGCGTAGATCTCGACCTCCTCGACCGAGCCGCCGGCGTCGGCGGGCGCGTCGCCCAGCCCGTCCTGGACCATCTGGCGGATGTCCTGGATGCCCTCGTCGCCGCTCAGCGCGATCGACCCGCGCTTGACGAGCTTGGCGCCGGTGTAGGCCTTGGGGTTGTGCGAGGCGGTGCACATCAGCCCGCCGTCGAGGTCGCGCGAGCCGACCAGGAAGTACAACATCTCGGTCCCGACCTGCCCGGCGTCGATGACCGTCGCCCCCTCGGCGACCATCCCGTCGCGGTAGCGCGCGGCCATCTCCGGCGCCGTGAGCCGCATGTCGCGGCCGAGGCCGAGGCGCAGCTCGCCGACCGGCTTTCCCTCGAGGCCGGCGATCACCCGCGCGAACGCCCGCCCGATCAGCTCCGCCGCGTCGGGGCCCAGCTGCTCGCCGTAGATGCCGCGGATGTCGTAGGCCTTGAAGATCTCGGAGGGGACGTTCATCAGGCCGAATCCTCTCACGGTCCCCACAAGATCGGCGTCCAAGCTGGGCGCCATGTTGACCAAGACCCTCGCCGCCGCGACCGCGTCGGCCCTCCTGGCCGGCGGTGCGGTCGCCTACACCGGCGCCGCCGCCGAGACCCATGCGCCCAAGCAGCACGCCGGACCGCCGGCGACGGTCGGCCAGCGGCTGGCCCGGCGCCAGGACCGCGCGGCCACGCGCCAGGCCGAGCTGGCCCAGCGCCTCGGTGTCAGCGCCGAGACGTTGAAGGCCGCCGACGGCGCGCTGCTCAAGCGCAACCTCGACGTACGCGTGGCCGCCGGGAAGCTCACCGTCGCCCAGCGCAGCGCGATCCTCGCCTGCCGCGCGGCGCCGCTGACGTGCGACCGGACGAACCTGCCGGCCAAGGCCAAGGGCCGCAAGGCACGGGACCGCAGGGCGGCCAAGCGCCGGCAGCACGCGACCCGGCGGATGGAGAAGCGCGCCGGGCGCCTGGCCGCCGAGCTGCACCTGGATCAGGCCAAGGTGCTCGCGGCGCTCGAGGCCCAGCGAGCGGCGCACCACAAGAAGGGGTAGAGCCCGCCGCGTGGGCGACGACCGCATCCCGCCGCGCGTCCTGGTGGTCGACGACGACGCCGCGATCCGCGAGGCCCTCGAGCGCGCCCTGCGCGCCGAGGGCTTCGCCGTGCGCTGCGC
>JAOPZD010000548.1 GCA_025964295.1 Conexibacter sp. | reverse complement strand
GCGCAGCGCCGCGGGCTTCGCCGGCGCGACCGCGCTGGTCGCCGCGGGCGACCAGATCCTGCTCAGCGGCGGGCCGGTGCTCGTGGTCCTCCAGGGCGGCCCGCACGCCAGCAAGACCGCCGGGATCGTGTTCGCGGCGACGATGCTCGTCCGCGCGCCCGCCTACCTCTTCCAGGGCGTGGCCGCCGCGCTGCTGCCCAACCTCACGACGATGCTCGTGCGCCGCGACGAGCACGGCTTCCGGCGCGCGGTCTCGCGCACGGTCGCGGTGATCGGCGCGTTCTCGGCGCTCATGACCGCCGGCGCGTTCGCGCTCGGCCCCGAGGTCATGTCGATCCTCTACGGCGCCGGCTTCGACGCGGCGCGGACCGACCTCGCGCTGCTGGCGGCCGGCGCCGGCGGCTACATGGTCGCCCAGACCCTCTCCCAGGCCGCGCTGGCCCGCGGCGAGGCCGCGGCCACCGCGCTGGTCTGGACCGGCTCGGCCGCGCTGTTCGTCGCCCTCGAGCTGGCGCTCGGCGGCGCCGCGCTGCACCGCGTCGCCATCGCCTTCTGCGCCGCCGCGCTGGCCAACGCCGCCACCTTCTGGCTGCTGTCGGCCCGCACACGGGCCTAAAACCCAGACCGATGGGCAGGGGCGCGCGCGCCCCGAGCCGCGAACATGGGACGCAGCATGAGCGACATCTCCCATCGTCCCGTTCGCATCGCCGCCGTCGGCCTCGGCTACTGGGGTCCGAACCTCGCCCGCGCCTGGAACGGCCTGGCGGAGACCGAGCTGGCCTGGCTGTGCGACCTCAACCCCGACCACCTGGAGCGCTACGGCGCGCAGTTCACGGGCGCGCAGACCACCGCCGACCTCGACGAGGTCCTGTCCGACGACAGCATCGAGGCGGTCTCGGTCGCCACGAGCGCCCCGACGCACGCCGCGCTGGCGCTGCGCGCGATCGAGGCCGGCAAGCACGTCTTCGTCGAGAAGCCGCTGGCGCTGACCAGCGCCGACGCCCGCGAGATGGCCGCTGCCGCCGAGCGGGCGGGCACGCTGCTGGTCGTCGGCCACCTGCTCGTCCACCACCCCGGCGTCGCCAAGCTCAAGGAGCTCGTCGACAGCGGCGAGCTGGGCCGCACGCACTACCTGTACTCCAACCGCCAGAACCTCGGCCAGGTCCGCAGCGACGAGAACGCGCTGTGGTCGCTGGGCGCGCACGACATCTCCGTGATGCTGCACCTCGTCGGCGAGCTGCCCGAGTCGGTCTCGGCCCAGGGCCAGTGCTACATCCACGAGGGCATCGAGGACGTCGTCTTCGGCGTGCTGCGGTTCCCCAGCGGCGTGATCGCGCACATGCACCTGTCCTGGATGGACCCGTTCAAGATGCGCAAGATGACGATCGTCGGGTCGGACAAGATGGCGGTGTTCGACGACATGAACCCCGACGAGAAGGTCAAGATCTTCAACAAGGGCGTCACGCACTCGGGCAGCGGCAACGGCAACGGCGCCTGGCAGCCCGCCTCCTACGGCGAGTACGTGCAGCTGCGCCACGGCGACACCTACATCCCGCGGATCTCCAGCGAGGAGCCGCTGCGCATCCAGTGCCGCCACTTCGCCCGCTGCGTGCGCGGCGAGGAGACGCCGCGCAGCGGCGCGGCCGACGGCCTGGCCGTCGTCGAGGTCCTCGAGGCGCTGCAGCGCTCGCTCGACACGGGCGGCGCCGTGGTCCCGTTCGACGCCGCGCTGCTGGCCGAGCGCCGATGAGCAAGGCCGCGCGCGTCGCCGACAAGGTCCGCGACCTCGGGGTCCGGGCCGGCGTGCTGCCCTACCGCAAGCGCTGGGTCCTCTCCTCCGAGGACTGGGACCGCGAGTACGGCGGCGGCGTCCTGGACTACTACGGCGACCTGCGCGAGCTGGCCCGCTACAGCGTCCTGGTCGGCTACATCCGCAACCACCCGGGCACGCCGTCGATCCTCGACGTCGGCTGCGGCGTCGGCCTGCTGCGCGAGCGGCTGCCCGACGGCGAGGTCGGCCGCTACGTCGGGATCGACCCGTCGGCCGTCGCGATCGAGCAGGCGCAGGGGCGCGGCTGGCGCGACGCGGAGTTCGTCGTCGGCGCGACGCCGGAGACCGAGCTGGGCACCTTCGACGTCATCGTCGCCAACGAGGTCCTCTACTACGTCGACGACCTCGCCTTCCTGCTCGGCCGGCTGGAGGCGCTGCTCGCCCCCGGCGGCCTTCTGGTCACCTCGATCGTCCGCCATCCCGGCGACGTGTCGCTGGACCGCGCGCTCGACGAGCGCTTCGAGCAGCGCGACGCCGTCGTCGTGCGCAGCGAGACCGGGCCCGGCAACGCCTGGCGCGTCGCGCTGCACGGCCGCCGCGGCGAGCCCGCCGCCAACGGCAACGGCCGCGGTTAGCGGTCCTTCCCGCCAACCGCCCTCTAGGGCGTCGAGGGACGACTGAACCGCGATAGTCGCGGTTGAGTCGTCCCTCGACGGTCGGTCCGGTACTCGGCGCCGAAGTGCCGGTGGCGCGGCGTGTCCCTAGGCCTCGGCCCGGCGCCGGGCGCGCTCGCGCTTTTCGCCCGCGATGCTGCCGGCGACCAGCGGGAGCTGGATGCACGTGTAGGTGATCGCGCGCATCTGGAGGCGCTGGGCCAGCGTGGGGGAGTAGCCGTGCTCGCGGACGCGCGGCAGGCCCCAGATCGTCCTCCAGGGCCGGTAGTAGCGCGACTGGCGCCAGAAGGGCTTGAGCGTCGTGAGGCGCCCGACGCTGTGGTTGCGCAACTCCGGCGCACCGCGGCCGAGGCGGTAGGAGACCTTGGCGATGTCGCGGGCGCGGCTGCGCGCGGGGTGCTCGAGCGTCACGTCCTCGGCGTAGGCCATGACGATGCCGGCCTCCAGGGCGCGCTCGCCGAAGTCGCGGTCGTGGCCCTGGGCCAGGAAGCGGGCGTCGAAGCCGCCCAGCGCGTCGAGGACGTCGCGCCGCGCCCACAGGTTCGCGGTCGCGCCGTAGCCCTCGGCGACGTGGTCCTCCTGGTTGAGGTAGCCACGGCCGAGGTCGACCAGCGCGGCGGCGGTCGGCGGCTCGGGCAGCTGGAGGACGATCCGGCCGGCGAAGAGGCCCGACGGCGTCGCGTCCATCCGCGCCAGCCCGCGCTCGAGCCAGTCGGCGGCCGGGACCGTGTCGTCGTCGGTGAAGGCGATGACGGGCGCCGTGGCGATCGTCAGCCCGAGGTTGGACGCGCGCGGCTGGCCGTAGGACTCCGGCGCGGTGATCACGCGCACGCCCGGGTGGGCGGCGGCGACCGCGGCGGTGTCGTCGGAGGAGTGGTCGTCGGCCACGACGACCTCGAACTGGTCGCGCGGCAGCGTCTGGCGGTCCAGCGCAGCGAAGAGCAGCGGCAGGCGGGCGGCGCCGTTGTAGGTGGTCACGAGGACGGAGACGCGAGGCATCGGGGTCCATCCTTGCGCGCGCGGGAGCCCCGCGCCTCGGTGAGAGGAACAGGCCCTACCTGACCGATGGTCCAGCGACACATGCCCGAAGGCGAGCAACACTCTCCGGGATGTCTTCGACGACCCAGCACGGCTCATGAACCTGATCCGCCACTTCCAGGTCCTCAAGCGGGGCCGCCGCCTCCTCGCGGTCGGCCTGCTGCTCTCGATCGCGGTCGCGATGCTCGCCACCTTCCGGGTCTCCACGAACGGCCTCGCGTTCCGCAAGCCGGAGACGTGGTCGTCGACGACGAAGCTCCTGCTCACCCAGCCCGGCTTCCCGTGGGGCCGCTCGGTCCTGCCGGCCGGCAGCGTGCCCGCCGGCGCCACCGCCGTGCCGAACCCGACGAGCAAGGACGAGCTCCAGTTCGCCGACCCGAGCCGCCTGGCCTACCTCGCCTGGATCTACTCGCACTTCCTGATGGGCGACGAGGTCCGGACGATGATCAAGGACAAGCCGGTGGGCATGGACATCCAGGCCGGCCCGCTGTCGGCCGGCGGCAGCATGAGCGCCGCGTCGCTGCCGATCATCGGCCTGACGACGACGACGATGACCACCGCCGCCGACGCGCGCCACCTCAACGACGAGGTCCGCCTCGCGCTCGAGGACTACCTGACGCGCCAGCAGCGCCAGAGCCACACGCCCGTCTCGGACCGCGTCGTGATCAGCATCGTCGACCGCCCGGACCCGGTGCGCCTCAAGGGCCACTCGATCAACCTCGGCGTCATGGCCTTCCTGCTGCTCATGGTCGGCACGCTGAGCCTCGTCTACCTGCTCGAGAACCTGCGCCTGCACCGCAGCGAGGCCGAGGCCATGGCCGACGTCTACGGCGGCGACCAGCGGCTGTTCGGCTCGCCCGACGAGCGCACGCAGAGCCCGGTCGCTCGCGCCTTGAGCGACCAGCGCTCGGCCCGGTAGCCCATGGAGGGGCTCGGGGGCCTTCGCGCACAGGTCTTCAACGGCCTGGCCTGGAAGGTCCTGTCCCAGGTCGTCGGCCAGGGCGGTCGCCTGGTCGTGGCCGTCCTGCTCGCGCGCCTGCTCGCGCCGCGGGACTTCGGCCTGGCCGGCATGGTCCTGGTGTTCTCCAGCCTCGTGCTGGTCTTCTCCGACCTGGCGCTCGGCGCCGCGCTGGTGCAGCGGGACAAGCTCACCGACCACGATCGCGCGACCGCGTTCTGGACGAGCATCGGCGCGGGCGTGCTGTTCACGCTGATCGGCCTGGCCGCCGCGGGCCCGCTGGCCGCCTTCTACCACGAGCCCGACGTCAAGCCGCTGCTGCTGGTGCTGTCGAGCACGTTCCTGATCTCCTCGATCGCCACGACGCACGAGGCGCTGCTGGTCCGCGACCTGCAGTTCCGCGCCGTCGAGCTGCGCGTGATGGTCGGCCTGCTGTGCGGCGCGGCCGCCGGCGTGGTCACCGCGCTCAACGGCGGCGGCCCGTGGGCGATCATCGCCCAGCAGGTCACGACCGCGCTGGTGACCACGATCCTGATCGTCAAGCGCTCGCCGTGGCGCCCGACCCTGCGCTTCTCGCGCGAGGCGCTGCGCGACCTCGGCGGCTTCAGCGGCTTCGTCCTGGGCCACCGGTTGTTGTACTACATCCATCGCAACGCGGACAACCTGCTGATCGGCCGCTTCGTCGGCGCGGCCGGCCTCGGCGTCTACGGGTTGGCCTACAACGTGATGCTGATCCCGTTCAGCCGCATCGCGGGGCCGATCCAGCAGGTGCTCTTCCCGGCCTTCTCGCGGATGCAGGACCAGCCCGAGCGGATCGCCGCGCTGTGGATCCGCGCCACGCGGCTGGTCGGCGCGATCTCGATCCCGGCGCTGTGCGGCCTGGTCGTCGTGGCGCCGGACTTCGTGCCGGTCGTCTTCGGCGACCGCTGGCACGAGGCGGTCCCGCTGATCCAGATCCTCGCGTGGGTCGGGCTGCTGCAGTCGCTGCAGACGCTGAACACCGAGATCCTGCAGGCGCGCGACCGCACCTCGACGATCTTCCGCTTCTCGCTGGTCTTCTTCGTCGCGCACCTGACCGCGTTCGTCATCGGCCTGCACTGGGGCGTCGTCGGCGTCGCGACGGCCTACGCGATCTCCAGCACGCTGGTCGAGCCGGTCTTCACCTGGCTGACGGCCCGCGCGGTCGGGATCTCGCCGCTCAAGCTGCTGCAGTCCTTCTGGGGCATCGTGCAGGCCGCGGTCGTCATGGGCGCCGTCGTCTACGTGCTGCGGTCGGTGCTGATCGGCGCCGGCGCCGGCGAGCTCGTCCGCCTCGCGCTCTGCGTCGTGGCCGGCGCGGCGGTCTACCTGCCGCTGTGCGCCTGGCGCCAGCCCGAGCTGCTGGACGAGATCCGCCGCCTGCGCAACAGCCGCGGCGCGTCGCGCCCCGCGAGCGCGCCCGCGCCCGCGCCGGTGGTGCCGCCGGTCA
>JAOPZD010000529.1 GCA_025964295.1 Conexibacter sp. | reverse complement strand
GCTCGCGGCGCTGCAGGCGGCCGGGACGAGCCGCGCGGCGACCGGCGGGCGGACCGCCGCCGGCGTCTGAGGAAGCGACTGAGGAGGCGGGGCCTCGGCCGGCTAGGCCGAGGCCTCTTCCTCGTCGAGCGCGGCGAGCGCGTCGTCGCGGCTGCCGCGGATCGTGAAGATCTGGTCCAGCCCGGTGATCTCGAAGGTCTTGGCGATGTTCTGGTCGACGTTGACGATCGTCAGCCGCCCGTCGCGGGAGCGCAGGCGCTTGACCGTGCCGATCAGGACGCCGAGCGCGGTCGAGTCCAGGAACGTCGTCTCCTCGAGGTCGACGACGATGCGTGACTTGCCGCCCTCGATCGCCTCGCCGAGCGCGGTCTTCAGCTCGGGAGCGGTGAACAGGTCGATCTCGCCGCGGACGGCGACGACCTGCGTAGCGGTGTCGACGGAGTCCTGGGTCAGTGCGAATTCCGGTGGCATCTCTTCCCCTAGTGTGACGGATCTCGGAGTGGGTCGGTCACTCGCGGAAGGCCAGGCGCAGCAGCAGCTCCGAGCCTTCGGTGCGCACGTCTGAGGCGACGCGCTCGAAGACGTTGCCGACGCCCGGCAGCGACGCGGCCTGGACCAGCGCGTCGCCGCCCTGGGCGGGCAGCGGACCGATGCGCAGGGACAGCCCCGCGGGCTCGGCGTGGACATGGATGGTCACGCGGCCGTCGGTCGTGTGACCGGGCGCGTGGGCCGCGACGGCGTCGGTGAGCAGCAGCGCGTCGTCGAGGCGGTCGATGGGGCACTGGGCGCGCGCGGCGAGCATGCCGACCACGCGGCCGAGGACCGGGCCGAGCAGCTCGGGCCGGCGGACGGTCAGCGTCGCCTCGTTGACCGTGGAGGGCTCGGGGCTCATGCGTGGCCTCCGGTCGGCGCGCCGTCGAGCTCGAACACCATGCGGACCTCGGTCTCCTCGCGGTCGTTGGTCCCCAGCTCCAGCGAGGAGGCCAGCGTGGCGATCAGCGGCAGGCCGAGGCCGAGGCCCGGGCTGTCGGGGCGCGGCAGGATGCCACGGCCCTCGTCGCTGACCACGACGGTGAGGGCGCCGTCGGAAAGTCCTGCGCGGACGCTCATGGGACCGTCGCCGTCGGGGTAGGCATGCACGACGACGTTGGTGCAGGCCTCCGTCACCGCCAGCTTGACGTCGGCGAGGGCGTGGTCGGGAACGTCCAGCGCGTCGCCCAAGCCGCCGAAGGCATGCCGAACGACGGCCACGTTCTCGGCGCGGGCCGGCAGAGTCAGCTCGAAGTCGGGCGTCAGAAGCTCCTGGTGGCGGTCATGCCGGGGCATCCCAGCCCCGGGGTTCTCATCGGCTGGCATATGCCCACCCGGTCGTCGTCCTATTCGCGATTTCGCGCCCGCACGCGCGAAGCGGCGTGAGCATAGACGGTCGGGCCGTCGTGATCGGCTGCGGCCGTGCAGCGCCGAAGAGCTCCTTAAGCACGCCGAGCCGCCTGAGGCGGCCCGACGCGTGTGGGGGAGGTCATCGCATCGCGCCGGGGCAGGGGTCCGGCGCTCTCCGTGACGCGATATGGGCGGGACGGTGAGCCCCGCGGAGGTCGGTATGCCCGGGCCCGGCGGGCGCAAACGCCCAGCGTCGGCCACGCCGGAAACCGGTTTGCGCGCAGACGAACCCCCTGCTCCGGCCCGGTGTCCGGGGCGGTCCCGGGCGTCTGTATGCGATCGCGTACGACTGTCCAATCTGGAGTGCTCTTGCTACTCTGCCGCTTCCTTCTCAGGCTCGAGAACCGGCGCCGAGGGTGCCCCGGCGATCTCGAGCCTCCGTGCCCCCGGGCCGCCACGGGACACCTCATGACGATCTCAGCACTGCCTCAGGCCGACGGCCTGTACGACCCCCGCTACGAGCACGACGCATGTGGCGTCGCCATGGTCGCCCGGCTGGACAACCAGCCTGACCACGGCGTCATCCACCGTGCGCTCACCGCGCTGGACAACCTCGAGCACCGCGGTGCCGAGGGCGCCGACATCCGCACCGGCGACGGCGCGGGCATCCTCGTGCAGGTCCCCGACGCGTTCTTCCGCGCCGTCGTCGACTTCGAGCTGCCGCCGGCCGGCCAGTACGGCGTCGCCGTCTGCTTCCTGCCGCGCGACGCGGCGCTGCGCCGCAAGATCGAGCAGCTGCTGGAGCTCAACGTCCGCATCGAGGGCCAGGTGCTGCTGGGCTGGCGCGACGTGCCGGTCGACGTCGACCACGTGGGGGCGACCGCGAACCTGTCGCGCCCGTACATCAAGCAGCTGTTCGTGGGCGCGGGTCCGGGCTTCGCCGAGGACCAGGACCGCTTCGAGCGCAAGCTTTACGTGATCCGGCGGATCGTCGAGCTGGCCGCCGGCCCGGACTTCTACGCCCCGAGCTTCTCCTCGCGTACGTGCGTGTACAAGGGGATGTTGATCTCCCACCAGCTGCGGGACTTCTACCCCGACCTCAAGGACGAGCGCTTCGGCTCGGCCCTGGCCC
>JAOPZD010000499.1 GCA_025964295.1 Conexibacter sp. | reverse complement strand
GGCCGGCCTGCCCGAGCGCCTCGAGGAAGCCGCGGTTCTCGTGCTGCTGGGCCAGCGCCGCGGCGAGGAACCCGGAGAGGACCGTTGAGCGATCGGCGCGGCGCAGCGCCTCGGCGGCCGCGGCGCCGAGGTCGTCGAGCACGACCTCGGTCACCGCCACGATGAGGTCGAGCTTGGTCGGGAAGTGGCGGTACAGCGTGGCGACCCCGACGCCGGCGCGGCGCGCGATCTCGTCGACGGGGATGTCGAGGCCCTCGTGGCGGAAGGCGGCGGTCGCCGCCGCGGTCAGCGCGTCGCGGTTGCGGACGGCGTCGCGGCGCGTGGAGGGAGCGGAGCGGGGCGGGGCCACCTGTCCGATGGTAGCCACGAAGCGGAGTGAGGACTTCGGTTCGGTGGTACGCTTAACGATGAAACGGAGTGAGGACTTCGCTTCGCCCGTCCGACCGTCCGATCCCGACCCGCATGCGCCACGTCGCCAGCCCAGCCCGCCGTCAGCACCACGGCGTCACGCGCGCGACGGTGGAGCCCGCCCGCGCGGAGGGGTAGCGTCTCGCCGTGTTCCGCGACGTCCTGATCGGGCTCGACCACTCGCCCGCCGCCGAGCAGGCGCTGGAGCACGCGATCGCGCTGGCCGATCGCAACGGCGGACGGTTGACGATCCTGACCGCCGTCCCGCCCGTGCAGGGCTGGGCGGCGGGGCCGGTCGAGTCGCTGACCGCCGCGCGCCAGCTGACCGCCGAGCTCGAGCAGCAGGCCGTCGCGCTGCAGCAGCGGGCGCTGGAGCGGGTGCCGCGCTGCCTGCCGGTCACCACGATCGTCCGGCGCGAGCCGCCGTGCGGCGCGCTGCTGGCCCGGATCGAGGAGGGCCACCACGATCTCCTGGTGCTCGGCGACGACGGCGCGCACCACCTGCGGCTGGGCCGCAGCCTGACGCGGCGCCTGGCGCGCCGCGCAGCGGTCCCGGTCCTCGTGGTCGACGCCGACGGCTGGCTGATCTGTCCCATGTGTGGCGCGGTCCGCGCTCCGGGCATGGCGGCGGCATGCTGCAGCTCAACGCCGCCCCGGGCATCCATCGCGTCGAGGACGATCACACCAACTGGTACCTCGTCGAGGCCGACGACGGGCTGACGATCGTCGACGCGGGCGTGCCGCGCTCGTGGGACTCGCTGCAGGCGGCGCTCTCCGAGCTCGGGCGGCCGGCCGGCGACGTCCGGGCGCTGGTCCTGACCCACGCCCACTTCGACCACGTCGGGTTCGCCGAGCGGGCCCGCGCCGAGCTCGGGATCCCGGTCTACGTCCACGAGAGCGACGTGCCGCTGACCCAGCACCCGTGGCGCTACGACCACGAGCGGCCCCGCGCGCTGTACTTCGCGACCCAGCCGCGCGCGCTGCCGATCGTGGCGCGCTTCGTGCGCGACCGCGCGTTCTGGCCGCCGCCCGTGCACGAGGTCGTCCGCTACGGCGACGCGGGGACGCTCCCGGTGCCCGGCGCGCCCCAGATCGTGCCGACGCCCGGCCACACCCACGGCCACTGCGCCCTGCACCTCCCCGACCGCGACGCGGTGATCGCGGGCGACGCGGTCGTCACGCTCGATCCCTACACCGGCCGCCGCGGCCCGCGCCTCGTGGCCCGCGCGGCCACCGTCGACAGCGCTCGCAACCGCACGACGCTCGAGGCGCTGGCCGCCACCGACGCGCGCCACGTCCTCACCGGGCACGGGCCGGTCTGGGACCAGGGCGCGCGGGCCGCGGTCGCGGCGGCGCGCGCGGCGCCCGTGGCCTAGGACCCTAGGGCTTGCCCGTCCGCTCGGGCCAGGCGGTCGCCGAGGCGGGCGGGGACCAGCGGGCGCAGAGCGGCAGCGCCGCCTGGGTCACCGCGACCCTGGCCGAGCACGTTGACCTCGAGGACCGCGCGGATGCGATCGACCGCGGCGGTCGAGGTGCGGAGCGGTCGCGGCGCCGATGCCGGTCGACGCGCCCGTGATCAGGATCGTCGTCATGAGGGCGCGCCACCCGGCCCGTGAGGGCCTCGGCGCCAGGCCTCGACGGCGGGGGCGCCAAGCAACGGCGGCGGCCTGTCAGCACGCGGACGGCGGACTCCACAGACGCTGCGAAAACGGACACCTTATGCGCAACGACACGGCGCACGGCGGGCTCCCCGGAGGAGCAGGCCGGAGCGTCGGAACCATGAGCTGGGAACCGCGGTGCGGCAGGAGCGTCCGCCGCCGCGGGGCCCTATGCGACACATCGTCGTCCATGCGAGGAGTGGTTCTGTGTCTTCCCTGTTGCAAGCTCCCGTGCCCGCGCGCACGGTCCGTCCGCTTGCGCTCAGCGGCCGCGACGGGCCCGCGGAGGTCCGCATGCTGCGGCGCTACGCCGCCACCCGCGACGCGGGCACCCGCGAGCAGCTCGTCCGCCGCTACCTGCCGCTGGCCCGCTACGCGGCCAACCGCTACGCCAGCCGCAGCGAGCCGTTCGACGATCTCGTCCAGGTCGCCAGCGTCGGGCTGCTGAAGGCCATCGATCGCTTTGATCCGATGAACGGTGCAACGTTCTCCAGCTACGCGCTGCCGACGATGCTCGGCGAGCTGCGGCGCCACTTCCGCGACCGTGGCTGGGCGGTGCGGCCGCCGCGCACGCTGCAGGAGCACGCGCTGCTCGTCGAGCGCACGACGGCCGAGCTCAGCCGCACGCTGGGGCGATCGCCGACCGTCGCCCAGATCGCCGGCGCCACGGAGCTGACGCTCGAGCAGGTCCTCGACGCGCGCGAGGCCGTCGCCGCCCACAACGCGACGTCGCTCTCGGCCCCCGTGCACGGCGACGAGGAGAACGGCGGCCGGCTCGGCGACATGCTCGGCGTCGAGGACCCCGGCTTCGAGCGCGCCGACCAGCGCGCGACGATCGCCGCGCTCATGCGCACGCTGAGCCACCGCGAGCGCGAGATCCTGCGCCTGCGCCTGGAGGAGGACCTCACGCAGAGCGAGATCGGCGAGCGCGTGGGCCTCTCGCAGATGCACGTGTCCCGGCTGCTGCGCCAGATCCTCGAGAAGCTCCACGCGGCGGCGGCCGACCGCGCGCGGGCCAGCGGCGGGCCGGTGGCGTCGCTGTCGTGAGCGGGGCGCCCGCCAGGCCGCTCGCGGTCGTCACCGGCGCCTCGTCGGGCATCGGCCTCGACCTCGCGCGCGAGTGCGCGGCGCACGGCTTCGACCTCGTCGTCGCGGCCGACGAGGAGGCCCGCATCCGCTGGGCCGCCGAGGAGCTGGGACGCGGCGGGGCGCAGGTGACGCCGGTCCACGTCGACCTGGCGACGGCCGCCGGCGTGGAGGCCCTGCACGCGGCGATCCGCGCCGCCGGCCGCCCGGTCGACGCGCTGCTGCTCAACGCGGGCGCCGGGACCGGCGGCGCGTTCACCGACGTCGCGCTCGCCGACGACCTGCGGGTGATCGACCTCGACGTGCGCGGCACCGTCCACCTAGCCAAGCTCGTGGTGCCCGCCATGGTCGCCCGCGGGGAGGGCCGCGTGCTGATGACGTCCTCGATCGCGGCCGCCCTGCCCGGCGCCTACCAGGCCACCTACAACGCGTCGAAGGCCTTCGTCCAGTCCTTCGCGCTGGCGCTGCGCGCCGAGCTGCGGGGCTCCGGCGTCACCGTCACCACGCTCATGCCAGGCCCGACCGACACGCCGTTCTTCGCGCGCAACGGCATGGACGACACGCGGATCGCGGCCGGCCCGAAGGACGATCCGGCCGACGTCGCCGCCGACGGCTTCCGGGCGATGATGGCCGGCGACGAGCGCGTCGTGTCCTCCTCGCTGCTGACCAAGGTCGAGCACCTCGGCAGCCGCTTCCTGCCCGACAGCGTCAAGGCGCAGCTGCATCGCATCATGTCGATGCCCGGTTCCGGGTAGCTCGTGACGCGATGGCCCGCAACCAGCGACTGATCCCCGCGTCCCCCGAGCGCATCTTCGAGGTGCTGTCGGACCCCCAGTCCTACGCCTACTGGGTCGTGGGGTCCGACACGATCCGCGACGCCGACCCGCAGTGGCCGGCGGTCGGCTCGCGCATCCACCACCGCGTCGGGTGGGGCCCGCTGAAGATCAACGACCACACCGAGGTGCTGGCGGTCGATCCGCCGACGCACCTCGAGCTGCGCGCCAAGGCGCGGCCGCTGGGCACCGCGCGCGTGGTCCTCGACCTGGAGCGCCGCGGTGGCGGCACGCTGGTGACGATGGTCGAGGAGGCGGGCGACCCGCTGACGCGCCTGGTGTTCAACCCGCTCACGCACCTGCTCGTGCGCGGGCGCAACGACGAGTCGCTGCGGCGCCTGGAGGAGCTGGCGGTCGGCCGGCCTACGGCGCCCGCCAGGGCCTGATCCGCCGGTCGGCCAGCAGGGCGCGGGCGGCGCCGCGGCCGCTCATGCCGTGCACCGCGCCGCCGGGGTGGATCGACGCGCCGGCGACGTAGAGGCCGCGCAGCGGCGTGCGGTAGCGGATCAGCTCGGGCGCGGGGCGGAAGACGAGCTGCTGGTCGAGCTCCATCGTGCCGCCGCCCAGGTCGGCGTCGACCATGCTCGGGTTCTCGGCCTCGGTCTGGCGCGGCGCGCGCAGCGTCCGGGCCAGGACGGTGGCGCCGAAGCCGGGCGCGAAGCGCTCCAGCTGGGCCTCCATGCGGCCGGCGACCTCCTCGTCGCTGACGTCGTAGGTCGGCGGCACGTGCGCGTAGACGTACAACGTGTGCCGGCCCTGCGGCGCGCGCGTGGGATCCAGGAGCGACTGCTGGCCGACGACGAGCGCCGGGCGCTCGGGGAGCTCGCCGCGCTCGCCCGCCTGCGCGGCGGCGGACAGCTCGGTCAGCGAGCCGGCGACGTGGACGACCGCCGACCCGCGCGGCTCGGGCGCGCTCCACGGCACGGGCGCCGACAGCGCGTAGTCGAGCTTGAACGCCGCGGTGCCGTAGCGCCACTGGCGCAGGCGGCGCTCGAGGCGGCCGGGCAGCGCGCCGGGCGGCAGCAGGCGGGCGAGCGGCAGCGCGCTGAGGGTCGAGACGACGGCGTCGGCGCCGACCTCCTCGCCGCTGCGC
>JAOPZD010000478.1 GCA_025964295.1 Conexibacter sp. | reverse complement strand
CCGCACGCGGGCGATCCCGACGTCGAGCCGCCCGTAACGCCGGACACCACAGCCGAGCCTGAGGCTCAGGTCGAGCCTGAGGCTCCGGCCACCGGCGACGACGACGCGGCCGCCTGAGCCGGCACGTCGGCGCGCCCTCTCAGCGCGCGGCCTAGCATGACCACGATGCCGCTCCGCGCCCGTCTCGCGCTGATGCTCGCCGCCACGTTCGTGCTCCTCGGCGCGCTGAGCGTCGTCCTCTTCACCGGGGGCAGCGAGGACGCCGGCGGCACCGGCGGCTTCGACGGCGCGCTGCGCCCGCCGGGCATCCCGCCGATCCACTTCGCGCTCAAGGACCAGGACGGCAAGGTCGCGACGCTGGACCAGTACCGCGGCCACCCGGTGATCCTGACCTTCATGTACTCCACGTGTCGCGACACGTGCCCGCTGACCGCCCAGCAGATCAAGGGCGCGCTGGACCAGATCGGCAAGGACGTCCCGACGCTGGCGATCTCCGTCGACCCAGCCAACGACACGCAGCTCAACGCGCGGCGCTTCGTCAACCGCCAGGGCCTGACCAAGCGCATGCGGTTCCTGCTCGGCGACCAGGCGCAGCTGCAGCCGATCTGGAAGGCCTACGGCATCCGGCCGCAGGGCAAGGCCTTCGACCACTCCGCCTACGTCGTGCTCGTCGACGCCAAGGGCGTCCAGCGCATCGGCTGGCCGGTCGACAAGCTGACGCCCGAGGGCCTCGCGCACGACCTGCGCCTCCTGGGCGCATGAAGCGGCGCCACCGGTCGTAAGCGCGCGCACGACCTCCGGCTGCTCGGCGCCTAGCGCGCCGCGGGGCCCGACGCCACCAGCGCGTCGAGCGCCGCGTCGGCCCGGTCGGCCGCCGCGCGGTAGGGCAGGTAGGCCTCCTGCCCGCCGACCTCCAGCCAGACCCCGTAGGCCCGGTCGGCCTCGTCCTGCGCCGCGCGCCAGACCTGCATCAGCACGTCGCCGCCCCGGCCTCGCGCCACGACGACCTCGTGCGTGTCCTCGAGCCCGCGAAGGAGGTTGTGCAGCTGTCGCACCGTCATCCCGTCATCACCTCGTGCCGGTTGCCCTGCTCCGGCTCAGGTCCTACCCGGGGACGCGGCGCGCGCTCACCCGGGTGCGTCGGGCCTGTCGCCCTCGCGCTCCTCGGGACCCAGCCGCTTGTCCTTCCAGCTCTGGAAGACCAGCGCGCCGACGACGATCAGCACCGGCGCGAGGTACATCAGGCCGGCCAGCCAGTGGCCGGCGTGGGCCAGGATCACGACGGCGCTCACTGCTGCGCCGCCGCCGAGAGGAGCCACAGGCCGAGGCTGGTGAAGGCGACCATCACGGCAAGCATCCAGTACTGCGAGCGGGTCGCGTCGCGCGGGTTCTTGAACAGCGCCAGCGCGCGGTCGTGGGCGAGCGCCAGGCCCGCGACGTGGCCGAGCACGAGCGCGGCGACCTGGACGTACCAGATGCCCGTCGCGCTGATCCACGTGTAGTTGATGGTCGTCGCCGACGTGCCGAAGAGGTCGGAGCCGTCGCCGAGCGGGTCGGAGAGCAGCGGCGTGATCGCCTGGCCCTGGTAGGCGACCAGCGAGAAGTAGTGGGCCAGCACGTAGGCGAACGCGATCGGGATCAGCGTGTGCACGAACGCGCGCGACAGCTCGCTGGTCGGCAGCCGGCGCCCGACGGTGTGCATGCCCATGACGCCGAGCCGGAAGAGCAGGCCGATCAGGCAGCACATGACGACGATGCCGACGGTGCCCGCCGCCTCCAGGGCGTGCTCGGCGTTCAGGCCCAGCGACCCGAAGAAGTCCTGCAGGTGCGGCACGATCGAGTTCCACGTCGTCCCCTGCGAGAAGCCGTCGAACGACGTCGTGCCGATCATCGTGCACAGCAGCGCGACCGTCCCGGCGACCGGCGTCAGCGCCGGCGCACCGCCCAGCAGCGGCCGCGTCCACAGCGCGCGATCGCGCCAGTGCAGCGGCGAGATCCGCGCGAACATGCCGAAGTAGACGCCGAACGCGTCGCCGCGCGTCGACCACTGCTGCACGCCGTAGAGGCTCATCCCGACCAGCTGCACGGCCGCGTAGGCCAGGGCCATGACCGCCAGCTGCGACGGGTCGTCCTTGTTGGCGTAGACGAGCTCGACCCAGGCGAAGATCAGCACGCCGGCGACCGCGGGCCAGCGGCCCAGCCACGCCGGGTAGGGCAGCGGCTCGGCGCCCTCGGCGCCCGCCGCGCCCGTGCGCCGCACGAGCCAGCCGACGCCCTTGCCGACCGCCAGCCACGGGTTCACCGCGCGGAAGACGTCGCCGAAGATGACGCTCGCGAACGGGATGACGACCCAGAAGAACACGTAGATGACGGTCGGCAGGATGTTGGCCGTCGCCGCCTGCGTGCCCGCGAAGCCGGCGTAGATGACGAAGACGAACGCCGCGACGCCCAGCGCGCCCGCCAGCACCTCCAGCGCGAGCGGGACGTCGAAGCGCCGGCGCTCGGTGATCGCCTGCAGCCGCGGCGTGGCCCACAGCACCGCGAGGCCGACGAACGACGCGACGAGCACGACGGCCGCCGCCCAGGCGAACAGCCAGCGCGGGATCGGGAGGTCCTGCTTGCCGACCAGCCCGTGGGCCGACGCGGACGCCGGCAGCGCGAGGACCAGGCCGAAGGCCCCCGCGGCGAGGGCCGCGCGGCGAGCCCGGCGGCGCCGCGGCGTCACGAGGGGTCGACCTCGACGTCGGCGATCTGCGTCTTGTGCCCCTCGAGCTCGACGACGAAGCGACCCTCGATCTTGCCCGGGACCGCGAAGGTCACCGAGCCGCCGGCCTTGACGTCCTTGTGCACGTCGTAGCCGTGGAAGTGGATCTCGTCGGCCGTGTCGGACTTGACCGTGAAGCGGATCGTCTGGCCCTTGGTGAACTTCAGCTTCTGGACGCCGCCCTGCGGCTTGGCGCCGACGACCGTGACGACCGGCGTCGGCGCGGGCGCGGCAGGCGCCGCGGCGCTCGTCGAGGACGTGGTCTTGTCCTTGTTGCCGCCGGAGCCGCTGGCGATGGCGAAGGCCACCACCAACACGACCACGGCGCCCACCACGATCCCGATGCGGCCACGCGAGCTCATGGCAGGACAACCTAGGGAACGGCGGGGCGGGCCGTCGCAGCGGCCCGCCCAGCGCTCCCGAGCCGTCCCTCAGGTCGCGCGGGTCAGCACTTGCCTAGCGTCGTCTGCGCCGGGAAGGACGCGCCCGTCTCGTCGGTGAACGTCACGACCATGTCGCGGGTGGCGTCCTTGCAGCCGGTCGACTCGATGTAGCCGACCTTCTTGCCCTTCTTGGTCTTGACGATCTTGCTCAGCGTCGCCTCGGCGTGGGTGACCGTGATGTCGAGGCCGACCTGGTGGCGCAGCATCTCGGGCACCGTGAACTGCAGGCCGGCGTAGACGCCCTTGGTCAGGTACTGCATGTCGATCGCCTGGCGCAGGGCGACCGGGCACGTCGCCAGCTCGGAGCTGACGAACAGCGTCGCGTGGCCCTTGCCGGCGTTGAACAGCTGCAGCGACGCCTTGCACGGCGAGGCCGTGGCCACCGGCTGGCCGGCCGAGCCGATCAGCGCGTCGAGCTTGCCCGAGCCGATCTTCGACCCCGCCGGGCAGAGCCCGGTGTCGGGCGTCGCGGGCGCGTTGATCTGAGCGGCGGTGCAGCCGGGCAGCAGCGTCGTGTTCAGCCGGCCGCCCTCGTACATGATCGAGTAGGTCTGCACGGGCGGCGTCTGGTTGCCGGACGGGTCCGAGACGTCGAACTTGAACGTCAGGCCGCCCGGCTTGGGCTTGGCCTTGGTGCCGCCGTGGACCGACACGGTCCCGCCGACGGCGTACTGGGTGGTGGTTTGGGCGACGGCGACGGCCGCCAGGGCGACGACGACCAGCGCCGTCGCGACGAGCACGCGGGTGATGCGCACGTTTCCTTCTCCTCCTGCAGGGACAGCTCCGGGACGCGCCTACCTTCGCGGCGGGGAGCCGTCCGCGTCCCTAGGACATGCGTTTAGTCCTTTTGGCGGAGGAGCCGGGGTGAGACGGGTCCGCAACGACGAAGGGGCGGGCCGCGATGGCCCGCCCCTCGTCAGGACAGCTTCTGTCCGGCGCTCGGATGAGCGTCAGATCAGCACTTGCCCGCAGCAGCCTCCGCGGTCTTCTTGGTGCCGGTCTCGTCGGTGAACGTGACCTGGACCTGGCGGGAGCCCTTGCAGCCGGTGCCGTCGGAGTAGAACAGCGCCTTCTTGCCGGTGCCGATCTTCTTGATGGTCGACTGCACGCTGGTGATGCCCGAGTCCAGGCCGGCGACCGGGTGCAGCAGCGTCGCGGGGACCGTGAAGGTCAGCGCGCCGCCCGTGCTGTCGGTCGACAGCTTGGCGTCGATGGCCTGGTTGATCTGCGCGATGCAGTCAGGCGGGGTGCCGTGCAGGAAGAGCGCGAGGCTCTTCGGGCCGCCGGCGTAGATGTCGAGCTTGAGATCGCACTTGGCGCTCGGGTCGATCGGCGTGCCGGCGGCGCCGACGAAGGCCTTGACCAGGCCCGTGCCGACGTGCGTCTTGGCCGAGCAGCCCGCGTCCGACGCGGCGGCGTTGATCGTCGCGGCCGAGCAGTACTTGCCCTTGGCGACGGACTTCGGATCCGACTTCAGACCCTGGAAGTGGATCTTGTACGTCTGGACGGGGTTCGACAGCGTGCCGTCGTCCGCCTTGATGGTGTAGTTGAACGTGACGCCGACGGGCTTGGGCTTCTTCTTCGTGCCACCGGCGGCGATCTTGCCGGTGACGCCGTAGATGTTGGTGCCAGCCAGGGCGACAGCAGCAAAACAGAGCAGCGCGGCGACGGAAGCCACCACGAGAGAGACCTTGCGCAAAGCTTCTCCTCCAAGAGATTCGCGGGACGGGGGGCGCAGCTTATCCAGAACCTGACAGCGGCAAGAGTTGCGGTGCATCCCCCAGCCCGTCACATCCCTGCCGGCCGCAGCGCGACGGGGGTTGCTACCGTCGCCCGCCTCGTGCGCGTCCCGACCGACACCATCGCGGCCCCGATGTTCCCGGCGAGCCTGGGGTGGCTCAACGTCGCGCCGCTGCGGATGGACAAGCAGCGCGGGCGCCCGGTGCTGCTGGAGTTCTTCGACGTCTGCCAACCCGCGTCGCTGCGGACGCTGCCCTACCTGCAGGCCTGGCACGCGCGCTACGAGGAGGCCGGGCTGCGCGTGATCTCGGTCCACGCGCCCGGGTTCGCGCCGGGCCAGGACCCCGAGGTCGTCGCCGAGGCGGCCGAGCGCCTGGGCATCACGCATCCTGTGCTGCTGGACACCGACCTGCAGCTCTGGCAGATCTACGAGAACCAGGGCTGGCCGTCGCGCTACCTGTTCAACCAGGAGCTGCGGCTGTTCGAGGTGCACTTCGGCGAGGGCGGCTACCACGAGACCGAGGCGGCGATCCAGGAGCTGCTCGGGATCGAGGACGTCGCGCCGGTCGCCTACCTGCACCCCGAGGACGACCCGGACGCGCGGATCGTCGTGCCGACGCCCGACGCCGAGGGGCCGTACTCCGGGCCCTACGAGGCCGGCGCGGTGTGGGCGGTGCTGTCGGGCGCGGGCGCGATCACCGTCAACGGCGAGGAGCGCGCGGTGGACTTCACCGGCGCCCACCTGCTCGTCGACCACGGCGGCCACGAGGCCGGCGTGCTCGAGCTCGAGATCGGCGACGGCGTGACCTGCCACGCCACGTGCTTCACGCCGGGCCTGGCGCCCGGCTAGGCCAGCTCCGCGTCGTCGTCGGCGTCCGCCTCGGCCTCGGCCGGGCGGCGCCGCGCGAGGTCGTCGTCGGCCAGGAGCCGCAGCAGCTGTGGCGCGCCGGTGTCCTCGACGAGGATCGCGCCGCCCGGCCAGTACGGGTTGCTCGTGTCCCCCGCGCCGGTGAACGTCGGCTCGTGGACCCAGCTGCCGCTGTTGTGCAGCCACGCGCCCGACGGCGAGCGCCACTCGGTCACGTCGTCGTCGGCGAGCGGCCCGGTGCGGTGGCTGTGGCCGAAGATGACGTGCTCGGCCTCGATGCCCAGGCGGCCCACGACCTCGCCGATCGCCTCCAGCGCGTTGCGGCGCAGCCCGTCGGGCGAGAGGTCGGCGCTCACCGGGCCGATCCCGAGCAGGTTCAGCCCGCGGATGCCGAGCGGGAAGATCGCGGTCAGCAGCCGCGCGCGCACCGGCTTGTGGCCGTCGCCCTGCAGCAGCTCATAGGCCTTGCCCGCGCGACCGGCGCCCGCGCCGAGGCCGTCGACGCCGGTGCGCTGCGCGGCCGCGTTGATCCACGCGTACAGCGGCGCCAGCACCCGCTCGTAGTCCTCGGCGGTCGCCTCGGGCGCGGGCACCGGCCCGACCATCCGGCTCATCACGCCGTCGGCCAGGCGCTCGAACGTCGGGATCCGGCCGTGCGGGTCGAGGTAGTGGCCGTGCAGGGCGTAGACGTCG
>JAOPZD010000469.1 GCA_025964295.1 Conexibacter sp. | reverse complement strand
GCGCAGCGTCGCGTTGGCGGCGACGAGCGCGACGAGGGTCACCGCGGCGCCGGCCAGCTCGACCGGCCCGGGCGTCGCACCGCGCGCGGCCTGGATCGTGAACGTGGTCACCGGGACCAGGTTCATGAACAACGCGGCGTTGGCCGGGCCGAGGCGCCGGACGCCGGCGTTCCAGCCCAGCACCGCGACGACCGCGCCGAAGACGATGACGTAGCCGATGCCCCAGCCGGCGGCGCCGAGCTGGCCGATGCTGGGCGGCGACAGCAGCCCGCTGGCGTCGCCCGCCGCGGTGATCGCCAGGATCGACAGCGTGCCCGCCGCGGCGCTCAGCGCGGTGAAGCGCAGCGGCGACCAGTCGCCGAAGTCCGTCGCCGCGCTCAGCGTGTAGCGCACCCAGCAGATCGCGCCGGCCAGGACGAGCAGGTCGCCCGTCCCGCCCTTGACCGCCGCGGCGGGGTCGTCGCCGACGACGACCAGCGCGACGCCGCCGAAGGCCAGCGCGACGAAGCCCAGCAGCGCGGGCGCCGGGCGCTCGCCGGTCATCCGCCAGCGGGCCAGGACGGTCAGCACGGGGAGCATCGCGGCGATCAGCGACGCGTGCTGGGGCGTGGTGTGGCGCAGGCCCGCGTAGGACAGGAGGTTGAAGCCGGCGAAGCCGAGCGTGCCGAACAGCAGCGCGCGGCCGAAGCGGCCGTCGTAGCGCAGCGCGGCGCGGCCCTCGAAGGCCGCCAGCAGCGCCAGGAAGATCAGCGTCGCGACGCCGTAGCGGACCGACGTGATGTGCGCAGCGTCGACGTGGTCCATGGCCGCGTCGGCGATCGGGAACATGCCGCCCCAGCAGAGGACGGCAAGGAGCGAGGGGAGGAAGCGAGGCATGAGGAGGAGGAGAGGGGCCTTGGTTCGACGTTGGTCGAACTACCGTAGCAGGAAGTTCGACGTGCGTCGAACGACGCGGTATCCTGTCCTGCGTGGACCTGCATCAGCCCGCCCCCGAGGATCTCGACCTCACCACCATCCTGCAGGCGCTCGGCGACCCCGTGCGGCTGAAGATCGTCCGCACGCTCGCCTCCCAGGGCGAGCAGGTGTGCGGCTCGATGGAGCTCGGGATCAGCAAGTCCACGCGCTCGCATCACTTCAAGACCCTCCGCGAGGCCGGCATCACCGACACCCGCGCCGAGGGCACCCACCGCCACCTCTCGCTGCGCCGCGACGACCTCGAGGCACGGTTCCCCGGGCTGCTCGACGCCGTGCTGCAGGCGCAGGCGCAGGCGGCGCCGGCCTAGGCCGGCGCGCCCCGGCCTTACGGCGTCGTGTTCGCGGGCTGCTGCTCGGACTTGCGGACGATCTCCCACCGGGTCTCGATCGGATCGAGGAAGTTCGGCGGGCTCTGGAACCGCAGCCGGTCGTCGTAGTTGTAGTCCTTCGCGTAGCCCGTGCTGATCGTCGTGCCGCTGCCGGTGCCGACCGTGCCGCGGTAGTACTGCGCGATCGCGCCGTTGACGGTCAGCGCGTCGGCCATCGGGCTGCCGCAGTCGTAGTTGTCGACGACGAACGAGTGCGTCAGCGCGAGGATGGCCGCGTCGATCTGCTTGACCGGCGTGTAGGCGAGCGCGGTGCCGCAGCTGCTGCTGGTGCGGCCCGAGAACGGGTGGTAGACGCGCACGAAGTTCGAGGCGATCAGGCCCATCATCGCGTCCCCGGCGTGCTTGAGGTCGGCGTTGACGATGATGTCGTTGGACGAGCCGACCGTGACGCTCGTGCCGTAGGTCCCGGAGACCGCCACGTCGCCGCAGGTGCTCGGGTTGGAGTAGTCCTCGGCCTTGGCGTAGGCGCAGGTGCCGCTGCCGCTGACGTAGATGACGCCGTTGGGCGGGGCGTTGGGCCCGGACAGCGGACGGTTGTCCGGCGTTCCGGTGCAGTCGATCTTCTTGTTGGACTGCCAGTTCTGGTTCTTGAAGATGTCGACCGTGTTGTCGGTCTTGAACACCAGGCAGGTCTGGCCCGTGAAGTTCCAGGAGCCCGCGAGCGTCGCGAGGTTCCCGTTGCCGTCGGGCATCGTCAGCGTGCCCGCCGGCGTGAGCTTGGGCCCGTTGAACGTCGGCGCGTAGTTGCCGCAGGCCTGGATGTAGCCGGGCGCCGCGCCGGCGACCTCCCAGTTGTCCGACTTGCCCGCGCGGCCGAAGGTCGGCGACCCACACGTCACGACGCTCTCGTCGTTGGTGTGCATCGGGCCCTTGATCTTGTCCGCGTTCTGGAACTGGATCGTCACGCAGCCGCTGCCGCGGTCGCTGCGCGTCTTGTCGCAGCCGCTGGCCCCGGAGATGATCGGGTCCTGGGTCTCCCACTGCGTGAAGTAGATGTAGTTGAGGAAGCCGGTGCGGCGGTAGGTCGCGATGACGCTGCGGTACTTGCCGTTGGCGCGGCCGGTCACCCGGAGCCGCAGGCTGCCGCGGTCCAGCGCGGTGCCCGACGGGTCGGTGGTCGAGCACGGCACGCTCGCGCCGCTGCTCGACTTCGTGTTGAGGATCTCGACGTGGAACTGCTCCTTGCTGGTGCTCGTCCCGTCCGCGTCGGTGAGCGTGCGCCAGATCGGCGTCTTGCCCTCGAGCGTCACCGGCGGCGTCGTGCCGTCGGTCGTCGTGATCGTCGCGCACTTGGTCCAGTAGGCAGGGTCCTTCTGCAGCTGGTAGCTGTACCACTCGACCCCGGCCTGGGCGGCCTGGTAGGCGCGCTTGCGGTCCTGGTCGCCGCGGCTGAGCGGCGTGTCGCCGCGTGCGGCCGTCCAGGCGCCGATCGCGAACAGGCTCATCACCATCATGGTGAGCATGACGGTGACCATGGTGAAGCCGCTCTGGTCGACGAGCAGGCGACGACGGTTGCTCAGCACTTGGTCCCCAGGTTCGGATCGGATGGGTCGGCGCTGCCGGCGACGGCCTGGCCCTCGACGCTCGTCGCGCGGGGGTCGCTCTGCTTGGTGCGCTCCGGCATGGCCGTGAGGTAGAAGTTCACGGCGATGATCTGCTGGACGTCGATGGGCGACATCGGGGTCGGGGCGATGCCGCCGTTGACCGTGTCGAACCCGTAGTACTTGAAGAGGGTGCTCCCGTCCGTCGGCACCATGTTGGTGCCGATCAGGCGGCTCGACGTCGGCGCCGCCGGGAAGGTCGTCCCGCCGTCGGTGCTGACGTAGCGATCCTCGAAGATGCTCTTGGTGGCGCTGTCCCACCGGATGCGGTACTGGATCGGATCGGCGTAGACGTCGCCGAGGTTGGCGGTGAACGTCACCGACGTCGCGGACGCGTCGGAGATCGGCGCGTCGCCCGTGGTGCCGCAGATCTCCGCCTGCAGCAGGGTGGAGATCCGGTCGGCGGTCACCCGCGCGCGCTGGGCGGCCTCGACGCGATCGGTCACCTTCGCCGAGCCGGTCAGGCCGTTGATGAACACCGTCATGACGGCCGTCAGCACGATCGAGCCGATCGCCAGCGCGACGAGCAGCTCGATGAGCGAGAAGCCCGCCTCGTCGCGGGCGGCGTGGCTCAGCCGGCGGGTCATTGGCAGGCGCTCGAGTTCTTCGTGACGGTGGTCGTCGCCGACTTGGGCGTGGCCGTGCCGGCGGTGGTGCTGTTGCCGACGGCCAGGTTGGCGTTGGCGTTGAGCACGACCGAGGTCGCCTTGGCCGTGAGGCCGCCGGGCAGCAGCGTCGCGGGCGAGACGTCGTGGTTGGGCGCGACGGCCGCCGGGACCGTGGTCGTGTCCGGCGTGTTGAAGAAGGTGCGCCGCGCGTAGCGGTCGTCGCCGGTGGACGTCTTGACCTGCATGCAGACCTGGTACAGGCCATAGGGCAGGTCGACCGAGGCCTTGCCGGTGGCGTCGGTCTTGATCCCGTCGCTCAGCTTGTAGCCGGCGCTGCAGCCCGCCATCCGGCTGTCGGAGGTCAGCGGCTCGATCGACAGGGGCTTGTTGACGACCGCGGCGCCGGTGGTCGTGCCGTCGCCGGTCGCCATCACGGCGACGTTGGGCACGACCGAGGGGACCGCGGCCGAGGTCGCGGCGGCCGGCGCGGCCATCATGCCGGCGTTGGCGGAGGCCGAGCCCGTGTCCCACGTCTGCGGCGTGTTGCCCGTGCAGTCGCCGGCGTAGACCTGGTACTGCGTGATGAACGGGAACAGCATGTTCGCCGTCATCTGCGAGGTCCTGTTGGCCTGGGTCCAGAGGCGGATGCCGGTGGTCGGCAGCTTGATGCCCGAGTGCGCCGCCGAGATCGTGTTCCACGCCGTGGCGTTGCCGGCCTCGTCGACGAAGTTCACCGGGATCGCCCCGGCGCGGTCGAAGAGCTGGTCGACCTGGCTGTTCTGGCCCGAGCCGATCGAGACCGACTGGACGACGGCGTTGCTGCCGTTGCGGTCGACGTAGTTGGGGAGCGAGCCGGACCCGTTCCAGGTCGCGTTGCTCGTGCCCGGCGCCAGCGCCGTGAAGACGGCGCAGCCGTCGGCGTCGGTCGTCGCGGTGTTGCCGCGGAAGGTGACGCCGATGCCCGAGGTGCCGACGCCGGCGTCGTTGTGCAGCTTGACGGTCAGCGAGCCGAGCGCGAGGCCCTTGACGCCGGGCGACACGTAGCTCTCGAGGACGACCGGGGCCGGGTGGCCCACCCAGCTGACCTTGGAGGTGATCTTCACGTACTCCGCGCGCGTGCTGTCGGCGCTGCACGTCACCTGCCCGGTGCCGTCGCGCAGCCAGACCGCGTCGGACTGGATGGTGTACTTGAGCGGCGCGATCGTGCGGGTGGTGGTCTTGTGGTAGTCCGAGAGCGTCGTGAGCGCCTTGAGGCGCAGCGCGTCCTGGTCCTGCTGGGCCAGCTGGGTCGCCACCCCGCGCTGGCGGTTGTCGGCGGCGGCCGCGCCCGACTTGTCGATGATGCTGAGCGTCGCGGTGGCGAACACCACGACGAGCACGGCGCTGACCAGGACCTCCATCAACGCAAAGCCCGACTCAGACGCCAGCAGGCGCTGAGGGCCGGTACGACCACGGCGTGAGGTGCGACGCATCACTCCCATCAGGTCGGCAAGAGCAGCACACGGATGAAGGCGCGACGGACGAACGTCCAGCCGTCAGGCACCGGACTCGAACCTGCGTCCAGCGGGCCATCCTCAGGACTGGGGGGTCCCCCACCCGTGTGTCGGGTGGTTCCGACGCAGCGTGGGCAAAGGACACGACGCTTAACGCGGGGTTCGTTCTTTCTCTTGACAAACCTCCGGCGCGCGTGAGAGGGTCGCGATCGAGATGGGTCATGAGGGATCCGGATCGCTCGAGTCCCTGCGCGAGCGAAACCGCCGCCGGGTGCTGAGCGCACTCCGGGTCGCAGGGATCACCAGCCGCGCCGAGCTTGCTCGGCGCACCGGTCTATCCCGTACGACGGTGTCCTCGCTGATCGGCGACCTCGTCCGCGACGGGCTCGTCGCCGAGCGCGTCGACCACTCCGCCGCGCCCGGCGCGCAGGGTGGCCGGCCGCCGGTCCTGGTATCCCTCGACCGCCGCGCCGGCGCGGCCGTCGGCGTCGACTTCGGCAAGAGCCACGTCACGGTGGCTGTCGCGGACCTCGGCCATACCGTCCTCGCCGAGATGCGCCGGGAGCTCCCGAGCGACCACCGCGCCGAGCAGGGCCTGGACGCGGCGGGCGAGCTCGTCGACGCCGCGCTCACCGAGGCCGGCGTCGACCGCAGCTGCGTCCTCGGCGTCGGCATGGGCCTGCCGGGCCCGGTCCACGCCGACACGGGCACGGTCGGCTCGACGTCGATCCTCCCCGGCTGGGTCGGGGTCGCGGCCGCACGCGCGATGAGCGACCGCCTCAACCTGCCCGTCCGCGTCGACAACGACGCGAACCTCGGCGCCCTCGCCGAGCACGTCTGGGGCGCGGGCGACGGCGTCGACGACATGATCTACCTCAAGCTCGCGACCGGCATCGGCGCCGGGCTCGTGCTCGGCGGGCGCCTGTACGTCGGCGTCGGCGGGACCGCGGGCGAGATCGGCCACACGATCATCGACGAGCACGGCCCCGTCTGCCGCTGCGCCAACCGCGGCTGCCTGGAGACCCTGGCCTCGGGCGCCGCGACCGTCGAGCTGCTGCGCCCCACGCTCGGCCCCGACCTCACGCTCAGCCGTGTCGTCGAGCTGACGCTCGAGGGCCACCCCGCCGCCACCCGCGTCGTGGCCGACGCCGGCCGCCACATCGGCCGCGCCGTCGCCAACCTGGTCAACCTGCTCAACCCGAGCCGCGTCGTGGTCGGCGGCGAGATGGCCGCCTGCGGCGACGTCCTGCTCGACCCGCTGCGCCAGGAGTGCCAGCGCCACGCGATCTCCAGCGCCGGCGACGACGTCGAGGTCCACCACGGGCCGCTCGGCGACCGCGCGCAGGTCCTCGGCGCGCTCGCGCTCGTCCTCCAGGACGCAGAGACCTTCTCCACGCCCGTCGACAGCCTCGCCGAGGCCCAGGCGTGAAGCACCGAACTTCCCCCCATCCCTGTCCCCTGCACCTCGAGGAGGAGCGTGCTTTCCATGCGTAGTACGAAGTGGGTGTCGGTCGTCGCGGCCGCCGCCCTGACGTTCGGCGTCGCCGCCTGTGGCAGCGACGACAACAAGAGCGGCTCGAGCGGAGGCTCGAGCACCGCCGCCAGCACGACCGGTGGCAGCAGCTCGGCGAGTGGCAAGATCGCCCTGCTCCTGCCCGAGTCCAAGACGGCGCGCTACGAGTCGCAGGACCGGCCGAACTTCGAGCGCAAGCTCAAGGAGGTCTGCCCGAACTGCCAGGAGATCTACTCCAACGCAGACCAGGACGCGTCCAAGCAGCAGCAGCAGGCTGAGGCTGCTCTGACGCAGGGCGCCAAGGTGCTCGTGCTCGACCCGGTGGACGCCGCTTCGGCCGCGGCCATCGTGACCCGCGCCTCGCAGCAGAAGGTCCCGGTCATCTCGTATGACCGGCTGATCAGCAACTCGAAGGTCGCTTACTACATCTCCTACGACAACGCCAAGGTCGGCAAGCTCCAGGCGACGAGCCTGGTGGACAAGCTCAAGAAGGACGGCAAGTCCTCCGGCTCGCTGGTGATGATCAACGGCGCCCCGACCGACAACAACGCCAAGCTGTTCAAGCAGGGCGCGCACAGCGTGCTCGACAGCAGCGGCTTCAAGATCGGCAAGGAGTACGACACGCCGGACTGGTCGCCGGACAAGGCGCAGTCGGAGATGGAGCAGGCCATCACGGCCCTCGGCAAGAACGGCTTCGTCGGCGTGTACGCCGCGAACGACGGCAACGCCGGTGGCGCGATCGCCGCGATGAAGTCCAACGGCGTCGACCCCAAGAAGGTCCCGATCACGGGCCAGGACGCCGAGCTGGCGGGCGTGCAGCGCATCGTCGCCGGTGAGCAGTACATGACGGTCTACAAGGCCATCAAGCCGGAGGCCGAAGCCGCCGCGACGCTGGCCGTCGCCCTGCTGCAGGGCAAGCCGGCCCCGTCCGGCCTGGTCAACACCAAGACCGCCAACGGTGGTGCCGGCGACATCCCGTCGGTCATCATGGACCCGGTGGCGGTCACGGTGGACAACATCGAGTCCACGATCATCAAGGACGGCTTCTGGAAGGCCTCGGAGATCTGCACCGGGCAGTACGCTGCCGGCTGCAAGTCTGCCGGCATCCAGTAACGGCCTGAACTGAAGAGGGAGAGCCCGAGATGGCAGAGACCACCCCCCTGCTGGAGTTGCGGGGGATCACGAAGAGGTTCGGCGCCGTACGTGCGCTGAACGGCGTCGACTTCCGCGTCATGCCCGGCGAGGTCGTTGGCCTCGTCGGTGACAACGGCGCGGGCAAGTCCACGCTTGTCAAGGTCATCTCGGGCATCCACCCCGGGGACGATGGCGAGTACCTGTGGGACGGTCAGAAGCAGCACGTGACCACCCCGCAGGATGCCACCGGCCTGGGGATCGCGACGGTGTACCAGGACCTCGCCCTGTGCGACAACCTGGACGTCGTCGAGAACCTGTTCCTCGGAAGGGAGGCCGTCACCGGCGGCCTCCTGGACGAGGTCACCATGGAGAACAAGGCCAACGAGCTGCTGGCCGAGCTGTCGGTCACCACGATCCAGTCCGTGCGCGGCGAGGTCGGGGCCATGTCCGGCGGTCAGCGCCAGTCGGTGGCGATCGCCCGCTCGCTGCTGGGCGAGCCCAAGATGGTGATCCTGGACGAGCCGACCGCGGCGCTCGGCGTCGCGCAGACCGCCCAGGTCCTCGCGCTGATCAAGCGCCTGAAGGGGCGCGGGCTCGGCGTCATCGTCATCTCCCACAACCTTCGCGACGTGTTCGAGGTCTGCGACCGCATCTTCGTGATGCGCCTCGGGGCCGACGGCGGCGAGTTCAACGTCGCCGACGCCAACGAGCAGGACGTCGTCGCCGCGATCACCGGTCTCACCGGCAACAACCGCAGCAGCAAGACGGAAGGAACGGTGACCCAGTGAGCACCACCGCCACGCCCCCGCCCACCGAGCCCGACCCGACCGCGGCCGCGGCGCAGAAGGAGTCCCTGCCGACGTCGGGCCGCGACTTCCTCAACCGGATCCGCACCGGCGACCTCGGGTCGCTGCGCGTGCTCGTCCTCCTGGCGATCGTCTGGGCGATCTTCCAGTCGCAGGAGAGCCGGTTCCTCAGCTCCACCAACATCGTCAACCTGTCGCTGCAGATCACCGCGGTCGCGCTGATCTCCGTCGGCGTCGTGCTCGTCCTGCTGCTCGGCGAGATCGACCTGTCGGTCGGCGCCGTGTCCGGCGTGACGTCCGCGATCGTCGCGGTGCTGAGCGTCAAGCACGGCTGGTCGCCCGTCACGGCGATCATCGCCGGCGTCGCCGTCGGCGCCGGGATCGGGCTCTTCCAGGGCTTCATCTCGACGCGGTTCGGGATCCCGACCTTCGTCGTGACATTGGCCGGACTCCTAGGCTGGCAGGGCCTGCAGCTCAAGGTGCTCGGCGAGACCGGCACGGTCAACCTCAACCCCGGCCTGCTGACCGACCTCGCCGGCAAGTTCCTGGCCGACAGCGTCGGCTGGATCGTCGCGATCGTCTGCGTCGTGCTCTACGGGCTGGCGACGGTGGCCGGGCGCCAGCGACGCGTCGCGGCCGGGCTCAACGCCCCCTCGATGCTGCTCATCGGCATCCGGATCGCCGCGGTCGCGGTGGCCGGGCTGCTGTTCGTCTACGTCGTCAACCAGGACCGCGGCGTGCCGGTCGCGGTGCTGATCCTCGTCGGCTTCGTCGCGCTGTTCGACTTCTGGACGCGGCGCACGCGGTTCGGCCGCCACATCTACGCGGTCGGCGGCAACATGGAGGCGGCGCGCCGCGCGGGCATCAACGTCTTCCGCGTCCGCGTCGTGGTCTTCTCGCTCGCGTCGTCGATGGCGGCGGTCGGCGGGATCATGGCGGCCTCGCGCCTGCTGGCGGTCAACCAGTCCTCCGGCGGCTCGGACCTGCTGCTGAACTCGATCGCGGGCCCGGTCATCGCGGGCACGTCGCTCTTCGGCGGCCGCGGCAACGTGTGGAGCGCGTTGTTGGGGGCCTTGGTCATCGGGTCGATCTCCAACGGCATGGACCTGCTGGCCTACACCTCGGCGACGAAGTTCATGGTCACCGGCGCGGTGCTGCTGGGCGCGGTCGTCCTGGACTCCGCGGCGCGGATGGGCCGCGCGGCCTCCGGGCGCGTGTAGCGCTTCAGCGGCGACACGTCGTCTCGCCTTGGACGGGGCGGGCGGTCCTCCGGGACCGCCCGCCCCGTCGGCGTTTGGCACGGCGCCGGTGTGAACCCGGGGCCTTGCCTCCCTGCGGGATCATGCGGTAACTTGCGTCCTGATGCGTGATTCTGCGGTACTCCCCGACCAGCGCCGTGAGGCCATCCTCAGCGCCCTGGCCCGTGACGGCCGCGTCGTCGCCACGCAGCTCGCCGCCGCGCTCGGCGTCTCCGACGACACCGTCCGCCGCGACCTCG
>JAOPZD010000467.1 GCA_025964295.1 Conexibacter sp. | reverse complement strand
CGCACGCGCGCTGCCCGGCCTCCCGGAGGTGCGGGCGGGCGACGACCTGGCGCCGCTGATCGCCGCCGCGCGCGACGCGCTGGACCCCGGGGTCCGCGGCTTCGCGCGCGGGGAAGTGCTGGTGGTCGCCCACAAGGTGGTGTCCAAGGCCGAGGGGCGCGTCGTCGCGCTGGGCGACGTCGTGGCGTCGCCGCGCGCCGTCGAGCTGGCCGCCGCGCTGGGCAAGGACGCCCGCCACGTCGAGGTCGTCCTGCGCGAGTCGGCCGAGGTCGTACGCGCCGAGCGGGGCGTGATCATCGCCCGCACCCGCCACGGCTTCGTCTGCGCCAACGCGGGGGTCGACGCCTCCAACACGGCCGCCGACGACGAGCTGGTCCTGCTGCCCGAGGACCACGACGCCTCGGCCCGCGCGCTGCGCGCCGCGCTGGAGCGCGCGGGGGCCGGGTCCCCCGCCGTCGTGATCGCCGACTCCTTCGGCCGCGCCTGGCGCCACGGCCAGTGCGACGTCGCCGTCGGCATCGCCGGGCTGCGCCCGCTGGAGGACTGGCGCGGCCGTGCCGACGCGCGCGGCCGCGAGCAGAAGGCCACGTGGATCGCGATCGCCGACCAGGCCGCCGCGGCCGCCGACCTCGCTCGCGGCGGCAAGGACGCGGGCGAGCCCGCGGTCGTCGTGACCGGCCTGGAGCGCCATGTGCTGGGCGCCGGCGACGACGGGCCCGGCGCCGCCGAGCTGGTCCGTGGTCGCGAAGAAGACCTGTTCGGTTAGCTCCCTTTGCGCATAGGACGCCCAGCTGCCAGGGTGGGCTCCGTGCTGGGACTGATCGCCGCCGAGCTGCACCACCGGCGCGGCCGGGCCCTCGCCCTGCTGGCGGGCATCGCGGTGGCCACGGCGTCGTTCACCGTCCTCACCGGCGCGTCGGAGTCCAGTCGCCTGGAGATCCGCGGCGCCGTCAGCCAGCACTTCCGGACCGCCTACGACGTGCTCGTCCGGCCGCGCGGCTCGATGAGCGCGCTGGAGCGCACCGACGGCCTGGTCCAGCAGAACTTCCTGGCCGGGACGTTCGGCGGGATCACGACCGACCAGCTGCGCGCCGTCCGCCACGCGCCCGGCGTCGAGGTCGCCGCGCCGCTGGCCGTCTACGGCTACATCATGCCCACGGCCGTGCTGCCGATCGGGCTCGGCGACCACCTCGACCCGGGGACCCGTACCGCGTTCCGCGTCAAGACGCGCTGGACGGCCGACCGCGGCAGCGTCGTCGTGCGCGATCCCGACTCCTACGTCTACGTCACGCGCAACACGATGCTCGCCGCGCAGCCGCACGTCTCGGGCATGCCCGTCCGGACCCGCGGGAGCGAGCGCTTCGGCAGCGACGCCGACACGCGCCCGATCTGCCCGACGCCGTCCACCGCCCCGTCGGCCTTCGCGCCCGCGGCGCGCACGTGGCTGTGGTGCTGGTCGACCAAGAGCGGCCTGGGGTCCCCCGACTTCGGGCCGCAGAAGGTGGCCGGCGGGCCGGGCGCCCGCATCGCGTTCCCGTTCCCGCTGCTGGTCGCGGGCATCGACCCGAAGGCCGAGGCGGCGCTGTCGGGCGCCAACCGCGCGATCGTCTCAGGGCGCTACCTCGAGGGCGACGAGCCGCCGGCGATCACCGGGCGCGGCTTCCCGATCAAGGTCGCGCCGGTGCTGGCCGCCGCGACCACCGACGTCGACCTGCGCGCCGACGTGTCGGTCGAGCGCCTCCCGACCTCCGCGGCAAACGCGTTCGTCCGCGCCCGCGACGACGTGGCCGCCTCCCGCCGCGCCGTGGCCCACGCGCCCGGCACGCCGCTGCTGCGCCGGACGATCAGCTCGGCCGACGCCTACGCGGCGCTGCTGGGCGAGCTGCGCGGGCCGGCGAACTTCATCGAGGCGCGCTGGACGGCGGGCCCGTCGCGCTACGCGGTCGAGGGCCCCAAGCGCGTGCGCCCGCTGACGGCCAAGACCGATCGCTACGCCTGGGGCGCCGGGTCGAGCCAGTCGGGGACCGCCACGGGCTTCGTCACCGCGCCGGCGACCGGCCGCGACCAGGGCTTCCGGCGCTTCGACGAGCACGTCGTCGGCGGCGAGCTGTCCTACGCCGGCGACTACCGCGTGGTCGGCACGTTCGACCCGCGCAAGCTCGCCGGCGTGCTCGATCCGGACGTCGCCCCGCTCAACCCGTTCCACCCGCCGGGCGCGCCCGCCGTCGACCCCGGCGCGGCCGCGTGGCTGGGCGGTCGCGACCTGGCGCCCGACGGCAACATGGCCGGCTACCTGATGCCGCCGCCGGCGCTGCTGACGTCGCTGAGCTCCGGCGGCATCTTCACCGACCCCAAGCTCTACGGCCACGAGACCGCGGACCAGGCGGCGGCGCCGATCAGCGTGATCCGCGTCCGCGTGCACGGCGTGACCGGCGCCGACAAGGCCTCGCGCGAGCGCATCCGGCTCACGGCCGAGACGATCGCGCGCCGGACCGGGCTGCAGGTCGACGTCACCGCCGGGTCGTCGCCGACGCCGGTGACGGTCGACCTGCCGGCCTCCAGGCTCGGGCGCCCCGCGGTGGCGCTGCGCGAGGGCTGGATCAAGAAGGGCGTGGCGACCGCGGTGCTCACGGCGGTCGACCGCAAGTCCTTGGTCCTGTTCCTGTTGGTGTTGCTCGTCTGCGCGCTGTTCTGCGTCAACGCGACGTCGGCGGCCGTGCGCACGCGGGCGACCGAGCTCGGCGTCCTGGCCTGCGTCGGCTGGCGCCGGCGCCAGCTGTTCTCCTACCTGTTGATCGAGGTCGGGCTGATCGGGATCGCGGCGGGGGTCGCCGGGACGCTCGTGGCGCTGCCGGTCGGCGCGCTGCTCGGGCTGCCGGTGGCCGGCGCTCGCGCGGCGCTGGCGGT
>JAOPZD010000450.1 GCA_025964295.1 Conexibacter sp. | reverse complement strand
CGGTCTTGGCACCGTCGATGAACTTCCACAGCCAGGCGATCGCGGCCTGTGGGTCGCGGTGGTCGCCGTAGTCGTAGCGCAGCCGTCCGCGGCTGCCGTCCTTGCGGGTCTTGGTGACGTCGGTGCGCAGCTCCTCGATCAGCAGCCGGACGCCACCGGCGGCGATGCGGGTGATCCGGTCGCCGGTCTGCGTGTAGGGGGAGCTGTCGTGGTCGGCGCCGAGCAGTGCGTAGACGAAGAACCGCGCGAGGTCCATGTCGTTCGGGTCGACGCTCGCGAGGGTGCTGAGGAGCGCGGTCCCGAGGTCGGTGTTGACGCCGTGGGCCTGGTCGGCCAACTCCCGCATCTGGGCGTCACGGTCGCGCATGGCGACCGCCGCCGGGTCGACGGGCTTGTTGGAGGCCTTGCGCGCCGAGCGCTCAGCGGCGCGGTCGGCGACCTTCTGCTCGAGCGTGGCGTGGGTGCGCCTGATGGCGCCCTTGACCAGCTCGCGGTACAGGGAGCGGTCGACGATGAGCGGGCTGCTGCGCTCGAACTCGATCAGCACGCCCGCCGCGCGCGCCTGGTCGACGTGCTCGTCGGCGAAGCGCACGGTCGGCGCCCCGTAGGCGTGGCGGTCGAGCTGCTTGTGCAGCTTCTCGGCCTCGGCGTACAGCTCGTCGGTCTTCTTGCCCAGGCGCAGCTCGGCAATCTCGCGCGAGTCGACCGTGGACAGGTGCGCGGCGAAGACCTTGCTATCGCCGTGCGTGAGCGCCGCGTCCAGAACCCAGCCGGGCTGGCTGGACAGGCGCGCGGCGACGGCGGCGTTGCCGTCGTCAAGGTAGGCGATGAGGGCCTCCAGCAGCTCGGGGGCGACGGTCCCGATTGCGCGCAGCTGGTCGACGGCGGCGAGGTGGACGATGCCCTCGCCGATCATCTGTTGTGCGCGCTCGGGCAGCTCGAGGATCTTCACGCGGGCGGTGACGCGCGCCTTCGGCCAGCCGAGGGCCTGGGCGGCGCCGTCCTCGCTGAAGCCACGGTCGAGCATCGCCCGTACCGCCTTGGCCTCCTCGTAGGGGTTCAACTGCTTGCGCGCGATGTTCTCCACCGCCCGGTCGGCGTCCTCGCTCTCGGCCTCCCGGACGACGACCGGGACCTCGGCCAAGCCGAGGGCCGTGGCGGCGGCCATGCGGTGAAAGCCGGCGACGAGCTCGAAGCCGTCGTCGCGCTCGCGCACGACCAGCGGCACGAGCACGCCCTGCAGCTCGATCGAGCCGGTGAGCGCCTTGACGTGCGCCTCGTCCAACACCCGGACGTTCTCGGGCGTGTGGATCTCCTCAAGCGCGACGGTGCGCGCGAAGCTGATGGTGGTGGACATGTGCTGGTTCTCCTGTCGGAGTCGAGGCCCGCCGGGTTGGCGGGCCGGTCAGCCGTCACCCGCACGCCCGCCAGGGCGTGCCACCCTCGGGCGGCGGTCGGCCCGCCAACCCGGCAGGCTGGCCAGGACCAACCGGTCGAAACGGCTCTCGACACGACGCAGCCCTGGCCGTCGACCACGCCGACCGTTGATCCGGCGGCGGATCGGCTTCCCGATCTCGCGGGGCACGCCTCGGCGGGAGGCCGCGCCGCTCACGACCGCCCCTGCTTCCACGAGGCCGTGCTGCCATAGCCCTCGGTCTCGATCTCGTGGCGGACCCGGGCGGCGTCACCGCGGCGGATGGCCATGTCGTCCTGGACGGCACGGACCTCGCGACGGCGATCGGCGATCGGCTCAGGCGCACGGCGCTTGAGGGCGTCGATCGCTCGCGAGGCCTCCGCCCGGGTACGCGGCGTCACGAAGCTCACGCCTCGCTGAAGCGCCAGCTGCCGCAGGTAGCGCTGCTGCTTGGCGGTCGGAGGAGGCCCGGCGGGTTCGGGCTGGTGGTCGGTCATGGCCGCGCCACAGCACGGCGCGCGCGACGCTCAGGACCCCGATCCGGTCAGGAGGGGCAGAAGCGATCGGCAAGACGAGGCGTCACGGTCCGCCAGGCGCGCCGTGCTACGGCTGGCCGGACCTGACCGAACACCAGCTCCGAGACCTCGGAGCCGAGCGCGAGGGGCCTGCGGAACGACCGGCCGGCTGCCCGATCGCACCGGGTACCCCTCGGACCTCTTCAGCTCGGCGACTGCTCGGGCCGGTGGGAAAGGACGGCGTCCTCGATGCGTCGCGCGAGGCGGTCGATCGTCTCGGCCGCCCGCTCGACGGTCTCCAGTGGCGCCTGCTCAGACCACGAAGCCAGATAGGGGATCGAGTAGTCCGACGTGTCCAGCCCCATGCTCTCGGTCACCGTGAACGCCACCGCTTCGACGATGAGCTCCTCCTCGGCGTAGCTGAACGTCTCGCGGTCATCTCTGTCGCCGGTATGGATGAGCATGTGCGACAACTCGTGGACGAGCGTCTTCGCCCGCTGGTTGACGGCGTTGTTGCCGTTGAGCCCGATGAGATGCTCGCCGACGTTGCAGTAACCACCGATGCCGTCGCGCAGCGGCTCGGTGACGACGCTGTAGCCGACCTCTGCGGCGATGGCGGCGAGGGGGCGAAGCGTCCAGGCGAGGTCGTCTCCGTCGATCGGCGAGATCGGCGGCTCCAGCACCGCGGGCACCGCCGGTTCGGGAAGCGGATCGACCTGTGAGCGGTCGAACACCGGCCCCATCCGGAAGCGTGTCCGCGGCTTCTTGTCCTTGTCGGCGCCTGCGGCCTCCCAGTCGGCCATCGCCTTGCGGCTCGGCGGGACCGGCATCCAGATGTACAGCGCTTTCTCACCCCGCCGCACGCAGTAGCCGAGCTCCAACCACTTGCGGAACCCGGTGACGTATGTCGCCTCCGGACGCTGCATGGCGATCAGCAGCTGGTTGGTGAAGCTGTAGTTGTGGAACTTGGAACGGGCGCGCAGCCAGCCCTGCCAGCCTTCGCTGGACTTGAGCGCCTCGACGGCCTGCGCGGCGCGGCGGCGATCAGCCTCCCGTCGCTTTTCGCGCTCGGCCTCGGTCGTGGTCGACACGAGATCCTCCTCTGCCGAGGTCCCGCCCGGTGCGGGACCGTTGCCATCCCGCCGCACGCACGGACGCGTGCCATCGTGGGTTGGCGTCGGTCACCGCTTGATGGGCGGCACCCGGAGCCGGTGTGGTCTGCAGCGGAGCTTCGGCGCCGAGAGGCTGGCTATCGCGTGGTGAAGCGTGGGCGGGAGACTCGCGCTTGAACCGGGGTCACGCGATTGCTCATGGCTCCAATGAGCAGTTGACGTGTAACTGCGCCGGATTGTGTTGTCCTTGGCGCCTCCGGCCTCAGGCGCACGCGCGTGACTGACCGGGACAGACACCGCCGAGCACCGTGCGGCACGGCGTTGCCCTTCAGTTCTTCGTGTAGGAGGTCCTACGTCGCCGTCGAGAGCGTTCGCACCCTGATCGACGGTGGCTGCTCCGACGTGACGGCGATCGTCATGGCGCACACGGCTACGAGCGTCGTCCCCATGCCGCTCCTAGGCAAGGCCAAGCATAAGCTGGCCGATCGCCTCGGCTCAGGTGCCACGGCCGGGGAGGGCACCCAGAACGTCTCGTGCGGCATCGAGGACGCCGCCGTCCTGGTCGGCCTGGCCGCCGACGCGGCGGTGGGTGCCTGGTGGCTCGACCCGCTGATCGGGTTGTTCATCGCCTTCGCTGCGGACAAAGAGGCTGTACAGCGTGGCGCGGAGACGTCTGCGACTGCTCCTGAGGGGTGAGGTGGGAGCCGAGGCGTACGAACCGTTGCCTAGCTAGGCACGTACGACAACACGTGGCATTGAGCGGACCCATCGGTACTCCGCGGCGTGCATGGCGCCGTCATCTTGGCGCGAGGCGGCGAAGTTGCCCTATTTACTCACGGCGAGCTTGCCGCGGGGTCTCTCGAGGTGGAGATCCGTGGCCGTGCCCTCGCGGGCTAGGCGGATCGTCAGCGCTGCCGCCAGCGACTGGATGTCGTAGCGCCCATCTTGATGTTCGGCCCCGTCTCCGGCGCGCACTTCAACCCGATCGTCTCGCTCGTTGACGCCGCGTTCGGCGGGCTGACCTGGCGCGACGCAGCGACCTACGTACCGGCCCAGGTCGTCGGCTGCGTCGCCGGCGCCGTCCTGGCCAACGGCATGTTTGGCCAGGCGGCCATCAGCATCTCGGAGACCCACCGCGCGACCGGCGCGCACTTCCTCGCCGAGGTCGTCGCCACGATCGGGCTGTTGTTGGTCATCTTCTCGCTGGCCCGCACCGGACGCGGCGTGACCGCCCCGGCCGCCGTCGGCGCCTACATCGGCGCCGCGTACTTCTTCACCAGCTCGACGAGCTTCGCCAACCCCGCCATCACCGTCGGCCGCATGTTCTCCGACACCTTCGCCGGGATCGCCCCGGCCTCGGCGCCGGCCTACATCGTCGCGCAGCTCATCGGGGGCGCCGGCGCGGTCGCCCTGATCCGCACCCTCTATCCCGACGTCACCCCGGCCGAGGCCGCCGACGTCGTCGTCCCGCACGACGCCGGTGCGCCGCACCGCTGACCCGACCCCGGAGCTTCCGATGTCCACCGTGTTGTTCGTCTGCCTGCACAACGCCGGGCGATCCCAGATGAGCCAAGCCCTCTTCGAGCGCGCTGCCGAAGGCCGCCACCAGGCGCTCTCGGCCGGCAGCGTCGCCAACCCCGAGGGGCATGTCCATCCACAAGTCGTCGAGGTCATGGCCGAGCTGGGAATCGACCTGTCCGAGCGACGCCCGCAGCGCCTGACCCAGGAGCTCGCCGAGCAGGCCGACATCGTCGTGACGATGGGCTGCGGCGACGCGTGTCCCTACATCCCCGGCAAGCGCTACATCGACTGGGACCTTCCCGACCCGAGCGGGCGGGCGGTTGCCGACGTCAGGGCGACGAGAGACGAGATCGGCTGGCGAGTCGAGCAGCTGCTTCGTGAGCTCGGCTAGTCAGCTCCACCTCACCTAGTACTAGGCCTGCGGAGGACCTCGGTTGGCGCGATCGCGGGGCGCCGTAGGAGATCGGCACGGACGCGACGTCTTTGCTGGAGCGTTCCGTCCATCGCCTGGAGTTGGGCTGGCATCGGCCAATCGGAGCGGGCACGGACGAGCAAATAGATGTCCCAGCCAAGTGCGTCAAGGCGTTCGTTGGCCGGGATTGCTCGTTCCTGTCGCTTGAGATACGTGACCTCCTCGCGGTCCTTGGCGAATCGAAAGATCTCCATGCGGCGGACGAGATTTGCAAGCGGCTTCGCGGCACGTTGCCCGCAATCGAACCCGGGGTTGCCTTCGGCGTGCATGCCAACGCTCGCGCGGCCCTGTGCCTTGTAGTCACCCGTGCGGGCGTCTGCGAGCTCGGAAGCGAAGCCGAGGATGGCGGCCTGGCGCGGCGGTATCGAATACCACTTCGACGAGGCCGGCTCGCTAACCGCCTGTCGGACCGCCTTTGCTGCGTGTGTCATCGCCATCCTGAGAAAGAGCATCTGCATCCGTGGGGACATGGCGGCGTGGGTGAGGAGGTCATGAATCACGCGCATGTCGTCGATGAGCGCGTCCTGCTGCCCATCGTCATCGACCAACGCCCGAAGTCCCGTTCTGGCGTACCGACCTCGGGGTAAAAGCTGGCTCGCGAGCTGCTCGCAGACGTCGGCTTCGGTGATCTCGGCCATTGCGTCGCGCATTCCCTCGTCTTCTGGCGCGAGGTCAATGCTTAGCCACGACACGGCGTTGGCGATGGCCTGACGGTCTTCCAAGCCCAATAGCCCATTCGCCCAACGTCGACGTGCCTCGTCCCACCAGTTCTTCATCGGAAACCCGTGACTCGTCGCCGGGGATCGCGGCAAGAGACGTCTCACGCCTAGGGACTGAATCTCATAGAGGCCGATCAAAAACGCCTCGTCTGCGGATGGTGGTCCCTGCGGCTCAAGCACGAGCACCGGCGCTCGACCGCGGCGCATCGATCTCTTCGTTCTGACGCCGAGAGCGGTGGTGAGGGCCAGGTCGACCGCGTCCGCGAACTCTTCGCCGACCTCGATCGGCGCGTCGATGACGAAGCGGCCGTTTGGTGAGGGATCCGTGGCAGGCCGGTTCTTGTCGAACCGCAAATCGTCAAGTGACCGGTGGATGTCGGGATCGTGGCTACGCAAGGCGCCGAGAATGTCCACGACATGGCGGTGCTCCGAGCGCGCCAAGGCGGCCTGCATCGACTCGTCGGCGCGAAGAATGATGGGGAGCACGATCGTGCCGACCGTCTTGCCCTCGGCGGGGCGCACGGCGCGGCCAACGGCTTGGATGATCGCCGCCTGGCCACGGTGGGTGTGCAGGAAGGCAACGGCGTCGATCCCAGGCACATCGACACCTTCAGTCAGCATGCGCACGTTGGAGAGGATGCGGTGCTCGTCGGGTTCTGCGTCTCGGAATCGACGTAAGCGCGAGGACCGGTCTGAGAGCGACATGCCGGCGCCGTCGATGTGCTCGCTCCAGATCGGCGACTGTGGTCGGTCGTCTTCGGACATCAGCGCGGCGGCCGTAGGGAGGTGCGCGGCGAAGCGCTTGGAGTCGCGGATGGTTGGGTGGAAGGCGACAATGCGCCTGCAACCAAACCGGCGCATGGCTCGAGCGCAGGCGATCTGCGTGGCAAGGCTCTCAGCTTCGAGCACCTGTTCACCGTCGGCGGTCACGAGCCGTCGGCGCTGGATCATGCTGTGGATTTCCTCGTCGTCAATCGGGATGACGGCGACTTGGTAGGGGCACAACAGCTCGCGGCGGATCGCCTCTGCGAAGCTCAGGCGGTGGATCACCGGTCCGAACTTGGCTGGATCGTCCATCGAGGCGACTGCCACGGCGTGCTGACGGAGCTGACCTCGCTGGCGTACGCCGTAAATCGTGGGGGTGGCCGTGAAGAAGAGGGTCCGGCGCGCAGGTAGCGCTCCGGCCTTCAGGATCGTCTTGTTGGACGAGCGCTCGAGTCCCGCGCAGCGGTGGGCCTCGTCGGCGATCGCCAGGTCGAACTCGAAGTCTGGGATGCCTCGGATTGCTTCGGCGAGGGTGGGCGAGGAGTCATATGTGCACAGGACAAGGAGTTGCTCGCTCGATGGGAGTCGCTCGGCGATTCGGACGACATCGGTGGTTCCGTTCGTGCCGAGTTCGTCTCCGCGAACGAAGTCGTCGTCCATGCGTGAGGTGTCGCTGCAGATGCGTAAGACATCGAGTGGCGACTCGGCGTTCTGGGCCCAGTCGAGCACGGTCTGTCGCATCAAGGCCAGCGTGGGAACGAGGACTAGAACGCGCTTGGCGTCGAGCTGTTCGGCGGCCCACGCGCCAATAAGGGTCTTGCCGGTGCCGCACGCGCGGATCACCTGAGCCCGGCGACTGTCCGTGCGCGCCCAACGAGCGATAGCGCTGAGTGCTTCATCTTGGTCTGGGCGAGGGACGTGCCGGGTCGGTCGGCCTGGCCGCAGATCGTCCATGCTTACCGGCCACGAGACCGGTGAGCTCATGAGTCGAGAAAGGAGGCACGTAGCGATGGGCTTCTCCTGGGCCGCCATCGTCGTTCGGGCGGAGCCCGCGATCCGATCGGTCGAGCCCACGAGTAGACGCTCGGCGATCTCGATTCGACTCGACTCGCTCAGGAACGTGTCGACGTCTCGCTTCGAGATCGAGTGATGCTCTCCGTAGTTTTTCGCCTGGATGGCGATGTTGGCTCCCGCGTGGGTTTCGCCGATTAGGTCGATTCCTCGATCCACGCCCCAGCGACCGGGCCAGTCGTCCCACAGCCACACGGTCGCAAACTGAGCCCGATACTCAGGGTCGTTTTCTAGGAACCACTTCGTGAGGCGCTCGAACAGCTTGCCGGCTGGATCCATCAGGTCCAGCAAGGCGCTGAGAGAGCTGGGCGTTCGCGGCAAGGGCACGCCTAGAACGCTACGCGGCGGTCCGGATCCGCACGGCGTGATGCGTCCCGACCTCGGGTCATGATGTAGCCATGCAGCGATCCGGCCATGCCTCTTTCGTTTGATGGCCGGGCTGGGCCCGCCGGCGGATGGACCCCTCACGTGGACGACGCTCCACGCGCTGATGAACAGAACGCTAGAGCGTCCTGACGGATGGATCCCCACCGGTCACTGGGCGCTGGACACGCTGGAAACGATGCTCGGATCCGAGTGGCCCTCCGTCGTTCAGGCCAAGGCGCCCGATGGCGGAGCGCCCGCTCTGGCCTACGCTTCGACCCATACGGTCGCGTACGCCGAGCTCCTTGAGCTGGCGGTCCGTCTCACTCTGGTAGATGGGCTACGTGGGCACGCCAAGCTGCGGGCAGCACTGGCGTCCGATCCGCGCCCGGACGTGCTTGCGCATTCGCGGATTCAGCTAGAGGTGGCCACGCTGGCGCTTCGCGCAGGGCAAGACCCGGAACTTGAGCCGAGCATCGGCAACCGCCGACCGGCGGACGTCTCCTTCGATCTGGTGGCCGACCGAGTCGTGGTCGAGACTCGCGTGGTACTCACTAGCGACCCGTGGCGCCACGCAAGTCGCCAGACCGACGAGGTGTTCGAACGGATCAGTGGCCTGGAGCGGTCGCTCGAGGTGCGTGTCGAGGGGGATATGTCCCGGCACTTGGACGCGAGCGAGGTCGACGAGCTCGAGCGCAGGATTGAGCAGCATGCGGCGCTGGTGGCGATTGGAGCGGCAGCGCCACCGATCCGGCTCGGTGGTGCCCACCTGCGAGTGGTGCATAGAGAACACACCCCCGTGAACGGACTCACCGGTCCGCAGATGACGGGCGAGTCGTGGGCGCGTGTGGGCAGCAGAATTCGGCAGAAGGCGGAGGTTGCGCAGGAGTCGGGCGCGAACTGGCTGCGGTTGGACGCTCTCAACGGCCTGTGGCAGTTCACGCATTGGGCGGGGACCGCGCTACCCGCGAAGCTCGCCGCGTTGACCGCGATCGCGCGTCCGGCACTCGGTGCTCTCGATGGTCTCGTCATCAGCTCCGGCCTGCTGCTCAACCAAGGCGACCTTCAAGACGAGGACTCTTTCGTCCCGGAGGGCGGAGCAATCCTCCGTCGCCGCGTCGCGCCGTTGCGCGTTCGCGAGACGTTGGTGATTCCGTCCGTGGCGCTGCCGCTCAAGACAGGGGAGTTCTGGCGGACCGCCTATGCAGAGGAGCCGTCGTGGCTGGCCTGGGCGCTTGAGCGTCTCGCGCTGCCGTCACCGCGAGAGATCTTCGGCTGACTTCCCCGGAAACACGACGTCAAACAGAAGCTGCTGGGCGGCTCGCCAGTTGCGGTCGACTAGCGCCGGACGGCGACCGACCTCACTCGGATTCGGGAAGTTATCGCGGATCCAGTGTCGAAACGGCATCACACGCCACGCAGAATCGGCCTTCTGCGCCAGGAGATCGGGCAGCGCATTTCCCTCCTCGACAAGCGCCATGAGTAGCTCGAGCTCATATGTATCAATGATGCCGAGTGGTTGGATTCTGTGACTTCCGAACGCATCTGCGTGCTTGATCTCGATGTGCGCCCACAGGGGTTCGGCCGCGACGATGCCTTCCGCGACAACGATCATTGGCCAGAGCCGCAACACAGCGTCGGCGTCAACGTCCCCGATGGGAAGGGAGCCGTCCAGGAACTCCGCAGATCGCTTCGAAAGTTGCGCGAGCTTCTTGTCCACCAACTTGACTAGATCGCGCGCCAACGCATCAGCATCGCCGGTCACAAGCGTGTTGTAGGTCAACCGCCCCGAGACCACCTCCATGAGGACCAAGTCGTCGCCGAGGTCAACGGCGACATCCGGCGTGAGCACCGCGTTCTTCTTGGTGCCTGAGAGCTCGTCACGGTAGACGTGGCCGAGGTCCGGCGGGACGGCACTATCGACGAGTTCGACGATGTAGCGCTCGGTCAGCTCGCCGTAGAAGCGGGTGAGGCGTTCGAGGTCGTTGCGTTTGCGCGCTGCATCAAGAGCGCGGAAGTACAAGCCCTGGCCGAGCCAGCTCCACATCGCCTGCGGGGATGTGGCGAGAAGCACGTCACCGTTCAGGTTGATGAGAGGGCGCTGCTCGAACGGCGTGCGATCCCAGGTCAGCGCCTCTTCGGAGAGCTTGGCCAGTCGGCTGCGGTACCACGCGCGGTCGGCGGACAACAGGGCTCGGATCTCGTCCTCGCGGTCGCTGAGCGCCGATTCCTGCGCGAAGCCCGTCTTGAAAAGGCTGCGGCTCTGGAAGTCAGCCTTGGCGTCCTGGAGGCGGGCGGCTGCGATCACAGCAAAGCCGACGGCGATCTGTTCGCGGGCATCGAAACCGTGATCGTCGATCAGCCACTGGCGGATGTCGCAGAAATCAGGGTGCTTCCTGATCTCGGGTCGTTGTGCGTGGTCAACCCAGAGACCGTACGCCAGGGCGATGGTGTGCAGCGTGCTGCGAGAGCCGTAGTAGGCGCCGCTGCGCACAAGAAATCCGAGCCAATCGACGACACCGTCGGGGTCTTCGGGTGCGCCGCTGGCTGGCTCGACCAGCGCGCTGGTGGCGTAGAGCGCGCGCACGAAGGAGTCGGGGGCGAACTCGGCGGTGCTGGCCGCCTCTTGCACGAGCAGGGCGCGCAGAATGGCGAAGTGGCGCTCGTCAAAGGCGAAGTTCTCCTTCGCTTGACCGACCCAGGTTTCCAGATCTCGGGTGACCGACGAACCGGGCCCGAAGAGGGTACGGGCAAGTTGGAGTTGACCCGCGGGATCGTTTCGGACGTGCCAGAGCGCGGCGTCGATCTGAGATAGGACGACCATCGCCGGCTCAAACGGCTGGGCCGCCGCACGGGCGTGAACCTCCTCGGGGGTGGAGACCGTCCAGTTCAGGGCTGGCTCATCTGGACCTACGGCGAAAAGATCCAGACCGCTTGGCTCATCAGCTTCGGCGCTCACATCTGGCATCTTCTCGCGCGCGGACCCATCCAGCCAGCTGACGACTCGATCTAGTGAGGTCGATACGCTGCTCTCATGACCGAGTTTCGGCCAACGTTTCGGCCAAAGCAGGGGATTTGCTGTTCTCGGCACCGGGGCGCCTAACGACGGAAGGCTCCGCTGTGCAGGGCCTTCCAGGATGGGCGCGGCGGGTTTCGAACCTGCGACCTCTCGCGTGTGAATCGGTAGCCGGACCGTCGTGCGGTAGCCGGACCGTCGTGCTCAGAGTCTGGGCGCCGTATTGCAAGCCCATTTGTGGGGCACGGCCGAACGGGTCTCGTGTAGCACTGCTCTGCTCTTGTGCGCCGGAACGAAGAAAGCCCCACGTTTGCGGGGCTTTCGTCTGATGCGCCGAAGAGGACTCGAACCTCCACAGGGGGAATCCCCCACAAGGCCCTCAATTTTGAGGACGGCGTCGGCGCCCGCTGGCTACGCGGATTTGGGGCGGTGGAGGCGGTCGAGATCGGTCCAGTATGTGGGGCGCGGCGCCGGGCGACGGGCTAGCGGCAGCTCCTTCTGCTAGCGGTTAGACACGAGTCCATGGCCTGCCGCGCGGATGAACGAAGCGGCGACGCTAGGGCGTCCTAAGAGCGACATCGACCGAGTCGAGCACGTCGGACTTGTGAGTTGCGTCTAGTGAGTGCAGGCCGAGGAGGTCGTGAAGCACGGCCCCCGCTCCCGTGATGTGTAGGTCTAACCATTTGATCTGCAGCGGGTGCAGCGCGATCGAGCTTCCCTGCGCTATCAAACCGCGCCGGTAGAGGTCATCAAGGTCCAGCAGCATTGGTCCAAGCACCATCGGGATGTCCGGCACGTAGTTCTCGGTGAAGCGCTTGCTTTGGTTCTGCCGTTCTTGCACGAGAGCGAGCAGGACGTACTGGCGGTAGCTGATCTCACGAGCCACCTGGATGATTTGCAGGCCGTCTGCCTCGGTGGCCTGACCAAAGTCGACTTCGCCCAGGAATCCGATTCCGCCGACAAGGTTGCCGATGAACTCTGCCTTGCGATCGTCCTGCGCCTCTGCCGCTGCCAACAAGCCGCATTCGATGAGCTGGGCAGCTGCGGTACGGCCGTTCTTGCCCACGGGTGCTCTGAAGGCGGCAGTCGGCTGTTGGCCCTCGTCTAGCCGCCGTTGAGCCTCGCGCTCCGCGTGGGGCAAGGCCTCGCTCAGGCGCTCTGCCTCAACCCAGGACAGCTGTCGGCCCCGCAGGTCCTCGGTGAGGCCATTCCAGATCTCCTCTCCGAACACCAGCGGTAAAGCAACCCCATGGCTGGCAAAGACCATTCCAATCTTGGCCGCGATGCGACCCGAGGACGCGATGAAGCGGTCGATATCCCTGCTGGCCATCGCGCTAAGCCTAGGGCGGGTGGTGAACGACGCCGCGACAGCGTCAGGCTGTGCAGGCGAGGAGGTCCGCGGCCATCCGCTGGAGGTCAGGCGCTAAGTCATCGATCTCCTGTTGAGAGGGGCGCGGGTGTGCCCCGTGGACCAGACGGCTGCGCAGTGTGTAGCAATGGGTGAAGAACCTGACTGCGGGCATGTCCGCATAGTGCCGCTCACCCAGAGTGGCCGCCAGTCGCCGTCCTGCCTGGCCAATGGAGTCCAGGCGCATGTATTCCAGTGACCCGAGTAGTGACTGCTTCTGTGCATCTGGCAGGTCAGCATGACGAGTCAGCTCGATCATGCTGTCGACATGGGTCACCACCGCGACCTCGCGCGGCTGCGGCTCGATGAGCGTCTCCAGCGCCATCATCAGGACGATGAATCGGGCGTCGCTAGAGACGTTGGAGAAGCTGCTGCTGTACAGCTCGAACGCCGTCTGCTCCAACTCGCTCATCGCGGCGTCTTCGGCTTCGACGTCCGCGATAGCGGACGCGAGGACCTGTCCCGCTTGAGCGATATGGCTGTGTGAGCTCACCTGCGAGAACACCGGCCTCGGTTCAGACGAATAGACGGTTAGCCCGGGCAGGTCGACCAAAAACTGCATGTCGGGGATCTCGTCCGAGATCGTAGGACCGTCGGCGCTGCGCCGCAGCGCCGCGCCGTCCAGCAGACGTCGTTGGCCCAGGTCAGCGCCGATCCCGAGGCGGGCGAAGGCTCGCTGAAGCAGCGGAGTCCACCGCTGGCCGGCGGCTTCAGCCTGTTCAACGCTGATAAATCCTGAGCCATTCACCAACACCGAGGACGCGCTTCCCTGGTCGCTCTGCGTCGCGCTCATGACGATGCGCTCCGTCCCATCGTCACGCAGCACGTGCTCGCCGTCACGGCCGATACGCATCATGCCCTCGAGGTCGAAGCGCAAGCGAAAGGAGAAGCGAGCGTCTGATTGCTCGGTCATAGGCGAGAGCGCACAGTAGCCCAGTGGGGACTGCTCGGCCAGCTAGCGGCTGTTCACGATCGGTGACTCCCGGCGGCCCAGGCGTTGGGTGGTTCGGGGCGGGCAGCTCATACACCGCGCTACGGCGCGCGAAATCGACGTCACCGCGATCCGAGGTCGCGCGCGACGTGTTGACCCTGGCGGCGGCGGTGTCGGCACCGTTCGCGTGGCACTCGTCGAGGACCTGGTCGACATCGCCGCTGCCTCGCCGTGGAGCGAGGGTCGTGCATAGCTTCCCGGCCTCGCGACGTGCTGGCAAGCGGACGCTACTCGACGCGCGACGATCGAACCTGTGAACGCTCGGCTCATGCGGTAAAGAGAGCGCGACCGCCGCGCGATCGCAGCCGGACCCTTTGTCGCGCCGCGACGGCGGCAGTTCGCGCCGCTCCGACGTGCACGTTGCAACCGCATGCGGCGCGGTCTACGCTGCACACCGCTTCAGGGTCTAAAGAGCGGCAAGGCGAGGGCTGAGCGGCCGCACGTCTGGGTTTCACGGAGGGAATCGTCATGAGCTTGCGCATTCGCGTCGGGCCGTTGAATGCCTCGACGAGCGGCAGAGTCGGCGTCAGGGCCGGGCCCTTCTCGGTTTCCGGCGGCGGGCGACGCCGCCGTAGCGGAGGAGGCGGCGAGCTCGGTTTCTTCGGCTTCCTGGTCGCCTTTGCTCTCGTGTTCCTCGTCGTCATGTGGCCGTTGTCGTTGTGGGGCCACGCCATCCACCTGACGCCGTCGTGGCATCAGCTTCTGCACCGCGACAAGGCGTGGCTGCATGAGCACTATGCGTTGGTTGGTCTGCGCTACGTCGGGGCGGCGGCTGCGCTGCTCGGCGCCATCGCGGCGCTGTTCCTCCTTGCCGAAGCAGCTGCCGCGCCCGGTCGCAAGCGGGCTGCCGAGCGTGAGGCCGCCCAGCACGCAGCGCGGGCTCAGCGAGACATCGAGCGGGCCGCGGCCCAACGAGCCAATGCCCTTGAGCAGCAGCGCCTGATGGCGGAGCGTCGCGCGGCACGCGAACGCGAGGAGCAGCTGGCGCACCAGCGGTGGTTGGATGGGCCGCCGCCCGCGTTTCGTCCCCCGGGCCGCTTCACGCACACGTGGCTCGAGGCCCACGTGCCGGCGCTGCATCCAGGTCAGATCCCCATGCTCCTCGCCGAGCTTCGCTCTCGCGGCTGGGACGAAGCGAAGATCGCTCAGCGCGTCCAGCCGCTACTGCCCAACTCGCCGACGCCAGCTCGTGGCTAATCGGCTGCGACGTGTGGCTGCGACGGTCGGCGTCGCTGCTGCTGCCTTATCGGTGGGCGCCTGCGGCTCGACGAGCGCACCGACCAAGACCGTCACGGTGACCAAGGTCGTCGCGACGTCCGCTGCGACGACCACCGGCTCAACTGCTGCCGAACCTCCGCGGTCCAAGCCGTCTACGGCCTACAAGCGGTGCGACGCGAACATCCGTGCGCGAAAGGTCACCACGACGTGCGGGTTTGCCGAGAACGCCTTCTACGCCTACTACAAGAGCGGAGGCGCGACGACGCTCAGGGTGTGGAGCCCTGCTGTCCACCGCACATTCTCCACGCGATGCACGCGCTCGGCCGGAGTGGTGACGTGCCGAACCGCCGACCGCGGCGTCGTGAAGTTCGCGCAGTCGGCCGTCGACGCCTACGACGAAGATCAGGCAGCCGCCTTCGCCGCGGCCCATGAGACCCGCAACGCGACGTCGACGCCATCGACCCCGGCGTCGAGCGGTTCGGCCGGGGAAGTTCCCGACGACGGCGCTGCCGAAGACGACACCGATTCAGGCTCGTTCTGCGACACCCACGACTGCATCCCCAACTATCCCAACGGCAACGGCTCGACTGTTCAGTGCGCCGACGGCTCCTATAGCCACTCAGGTGGCATTCAAGGCGCATGCTCGCATCACGGCGGAGTGGGCTGATCTGCGTGTCTGAGCCAGACCTGTTCAGCGCGATGAGCTTGGGCCGTCGATTCTTCCCTCGGTTGACCAAGGGCATCGTCTTGGTGACGATCGTCTGCTTCGGTGGGATCTTCCAGCGACTCTTCCTTGAAGCCGTCGAGGTTCGCGGCGCTCGGATCACGGGTCTGATGGAGCGCGCGATCCAATTGCCACAGTCATCGCGACGGCCGGCGCTGCAGCACGGATCTGGACGGAGCCCGCGGATGACGGCACGCCAGCCGCTCGGGTCGGTCGTACGGGATCGGAGCGATCGATGACGGTGTTGGGCATCGACCTCGCCGCCGGGGCCGAGAAGACCTATGCGTGTCGGCTCGAGCCGCGCGACGGACAGCTGTTCGCGCAGATCACAGCCGGCTGTGACGACGACGAGCTACGTCGCTTGGCGCAGGGCTGCGCGAAGGTTGCGATCGACGCTCCGTTCGGCTGGCCCGACCCGTTCGTCGACGCGCTCGTTGCGCACCGGGCCGCCGATGCGTGGCCGGCGCCGGACGACGAGCCGCCCGGGATCTTCCGTGGCTCGCTGAGCTTCCGCACGACGGATCGCGTAACGATGCACACCCGCCGGCCGCTGAGCGTGTCCACCGACCGGCTGGGCGTCACCGCGATGCGTTGCGCGCACCTGCTGCACCGATGGTCGGCTGACGGTGAGACGGTCGATCGCACGGGCAGCCGGCGCTTTGTCGAGGTGTATCCCGCCGCTGCCCTGATGCGCTGGGAGCTTCCGCCCTCGCGGTACAAGGGCACCAGCGGAACGGAAGGCCTTGCGGCGCTGGCCGGCCAAGTCATCGATGCCGTCGACGGCCTGGTGCTTTCGCCCGAGGATCGCGAGCTGTGCGGCGCGGTCGACGATGCTCTCGACTCCCCGCTTGCCTCGCTCGTCGGCCGGGCCGCGACGCTCGGGCTCACCGACGGCCCTCCGCAGGCCGCGTTGGAGCGCGCCCGCACCGAAGGCTGGATTCACCTGCCCGTGCGCGGGAGCCTGCGCTTCCTTGCCCGGGCCAAGGCCGCCCTCGGCGCGCGGCCGGCAAGGGCGCTGGCGGGCCGGCTGGCGGCTCAGGGCGTGGCGGTCGACGACGCCGGCTACGTCCCGTCCTTCCAGGACGCGCTGCTGCCGGGCTTCTCGCCCGAGGTGCAGGCGGCGATCCGCGCCGACCTGGAGGACAAGGGCGGCTCGGAGCTCGTGCCAACCTCGACGCGCCCGCCGAAGTTCCACGCCGCCCACTCCTCGGCGTGCCTGGCGGCCAACGCCTTCGGACCGTTCCTGACCGCCGGTGAGAGCGTCCCGTTCGGCGGTCAGGACTTCGCTGGCAAGGTCCATCTCGAGGAGAAGTGCCCGACGGGTCTGAAGGGCACGCCGCCCACGCTCGACGTGCTCGTCGACGGTCTGCAGGTGCTGGCGATCGAGTCCAAATGCACCGAGACGTTCGCGACACACGAGGCGTCGTTCAGCTCCGCCTACGAAGCGTTGCTCGAGCCGTCCCATCGCTCCTGGCGCGAGGAGTACGACCGGCTGGTCGAGGATCCGCGTCGCTACCGCTACCTGGACGCCGCGCAGTTGATCAAGCACTACCTCGGGCTCCGCACGCGGCCCGGCCGCAAGCCGACCACGTTGGCCTATGTCTACTGGACGCCATCCGACGCCGACGACGTGCCTTCGTGCGCGATCCACGCCTCTGAGGTCGCCGAGTTCAGCTCTCGGGTCAAGGATCCGGTGATCCGGTTCGTGGCGGTGGCGTACAGCCGGCTTTGGGACGAATGGTCTGAGCCGCACAACCCGCCCTGGCTCATCGCGCACGCCGCAGCGCTGTGCGACCGCTACGCCGTGGCTGTCCGCTAATCGCCGACACACCACGCGCGCGGTCGGGCCGATAGCGGATAGAGCAACGCACGTCGCTCGCTCCCGTCGAGGCAAGAACTACACCTACGTCTCGCGCAGTAATCATCGCGAGAGCGACGCCCCAGGCGGCCTCGTCGGTTGCCACAAGCGCACGCTTATCGTCTCGCACGAGCTGCACGCGGGCGTCTACGGCGGAGGGGATAGGTTCTGTCATCGATATGGCCGGAGATCCTGGCAATTTCGGTGACCTGAGCGTCGAGGAACGGCTGTACCTGCTTGCAGAAGGCCAGGGTGGGTTCCTGACGGCGCAGCAGGCGATTGAGGCTGGAGTCGCGCGGTCGACCCTGACGTATCACGCGCGCGACGGCGGGGCCCTCCGTCGTGTGGGACGTGGCGTGTACCGGCTGCGTCGCTTTCCGGCTTCACCGCATGAGCATGTCGTCTGCGCGTGGCTTGGCCTAACGCAAGCTGGCGGGGTGGTGTCCCACGTCAGTGCGTTGGAGCTGATGGAACTCACGGACCTGATCGCCGACGAAGTCCATGTCACGGTGCCGCGATCGAAGCGCGGGGTCGCGGTCCCCGCCGGGGTTCGGGTGCATTTCACAACTCGACCAATTGACGAACGTCACCGCCTCACCGTCGCCGGGATACCGGTTACCGGGGTGGAGCGCACGATCGCTGATGTCGTGCGGGCGGACGGGTGGAGCGAGCAGATCGACCTCGCGGTGCGCGAGTCGCTGAGCCGTGGCATGACGACGCCGGGTCGGCTGCGCGAGGCGCTGCCCAAGACGTGGCAGAGGCGGTTGCAGGGTGCTGTGAGCGGCGCCGGTCCTGATCGGCTTCCACGGTCGGGCTGATTCGGGCGAGGGGTGGTGGCTGGGCTCGTCGACTAGGGATCATGGAGTTGCGCGACGAGCAACCGCCGGAGGACCGGCTTCTGACGGCTGAGGAGGTGGCGGCCTTCATGCGCGTGACGCGGTCGTGGGTCTATGCCGAGACGCGTCGTGACGGGCTGCCGCATGTGCGGCTCGGGCGCTATGTCCGCTACCGGCGTTCTGCGATCGAGCGGTGGCTGGAGATTGGGGAGCGGGGGCCGCGCGCGCGATGACGTGGCGGGGGCGAGATCTGGCCGCTGGCACCTCTATGGGTCATGGGTAAGCGCGACTACGGCACGGGGCAGTTGTACGTGGAGTTCGGCTCGTACTACGGCCGCTGGCGCACGCTGGACGGCCGCAAGCTGAACCGCAAGATCGGCAGGGCTCGCGAGAAGGGGTCTGCGGAGGGCTTGACGCGCAGCGAGGCCGAGCGGCGCTTCCGGCGTATGCAGCAGGAGGAGGAGGCCCGGCCGCGACCGTCCAGCGACGAGCGGCGGACGGTCGACAACGCGACCGACTCGCTGCGGGGGAAGTTGAAGATCGAGGGGTGCCGGACCTCGTATCTGCAGGGCACGGAGTCGATGCAGCGGGTGCATATCTCGCCGCGGATCGGGTCGACGCCTGTGGACCGGGTGACGCGGTCGCAAGTTGAAGCGGTTGCGGTGGAGATGCTGGAGGCGGGGCTGGCGCCGAAGTCGGTTCGCAATGTCATTACCTTCTTGCACTCGGTCTTTGAGCATGCGATCGATAAGGGGTGGGCGGTGGAGAACCCGGTGCGGCGCGCGACGCGTCCCAAGCGCCGGCGTGCCGGCGACGCCAATCCGGACCTTCAGTTCTTGACGGTGGCCGAGCTTAAGCGCGTCCTCGCGGTCATTCCCGACGAGGTGGTGCATCGCGCACCGGCGCCGACGCGTCGCGGTCGTGGTGGGCCGGCGCCGCCGGTTCCGCCGGACGTGCTGGGGCCGGTGCTCCGGGTGGTCATCCTGGTGGCGGCGTTGACGGGGTTGCGCCAGTCCGAGCTGCTGGGGCTGCGGTGGCGCGATGTCGATTGGGAGGCGCAGCGCATCCGCGTGCG
>JAOPZD010000419.1 GCA_025964295.1 Conexibacter sp. | reverse complement strand
CAGGCCGCCGGCCGCCAGCGGCAGGTCGATGCGCCAGAACGTCCGCGCGGGCGACGCGCCCAGCGTCCGGGCGGCCGCCGGCAGCTGCGGGTCGACGGCCGCGAACGCCGCGATCGCCTGACGCACGTAGAACGGCGCGGCGACGAACGCGACGGCCAGGACGACCGCCCACTCCGTGAACGGCAGGACGATCCCCCGCTCGGCGAGCGTGTCGCCCAGCAGCCCGCCGCGGCCGAAGGCGGCCAGCAGCGCGATGCCCGCCACGGCGGGCGGCAGGACCAGCGGCAGCTCGACGAGCGTGATCAGCAGCGCGCGGCCGCGGAACCGCCGCCGCGCGAGCAGGAAGGCGGTGGGCGTCCCGAGCGCGAGGATCAGCGCGTCGGCGATCAGGTTCGTGCGCAGCGTGACCTCCAGCGCGTCGGTGACGACGCGGTCGCCGAGCAGCCCGGGAACGTCGGTGAGCGGCACCTGGGTGAACAGCGCGATCAGCGGCAGCGCCAGGAACGCGAGCGCCACCACGGCGGCCGCGGCCACCAGCACGTCGAACGCGCCCGCCCGGCCACGCACCCTTCTCAGCCCCGTGGCGGCAGGCCGAAGCCGTAGCGCGCCAGGACGCGGCGCCCGCCGGCCGCCACGATCCTCTTGATGTAGGCCTGCGCGCCCGCGGTGTCGGCGCCGCTGCGCCTGACCGCGCACAGCTGGTAGCGGACCGCCGGCTGGGCCCATTTCGGGACGCGGATCTCGCGCGTGCGGCCGCGGGTGGTGAGCGCGTCGGTGTGGTAGACGAAGCCCGCGTCGGCCGAGCCGAGCGCGACCTTGGCCAGCACGCCGGCGACGTCCTTCTCCTGGCTGACCATGTTGGAGGACAGCACCGACGAGAGGTGCAGGCGGCGCAGGAGCAACCTGGTGTAGTTGCCGATCGGGACGCCGGCGGTGCCGATCGCCAGCCGCTTGCCGCCGCCGCGCAGGGAGTAGACCGACCGCACCCCGGCCGGGTTGGACCGGGGGACGACCACCACCAGGATGTTGGTCGCGAACGTCACCGGGCGGGTGCAGCGGCCCTCGTGGAAGAGCGCCTGGGCCTCGGCGGAGCTGGCGGAGGCGAAGACGTCGGCGGGCGCGCCGCGCTCGATCTGGGTCTGCAGCGTGTTGGAGCCGGCGAAGCTGTAGGTCGCCGAGCCGTCGATGGCGGGGAAGGCCTCGCGCAGCGAGGTGGCGGCGTAGACGGTGGGCGCGGCTTGGGCGGCGGCGGCCGGGAGCGCCGCGACGGCGGCGGCCGCAGCGAGGAGGGTTCGGATGCGCATCAGCTCGTCGGGTAGTCCGTGGCCTTCAGGAGCGCGTCGAGCGCGGTGCCGGCGGCCTCGAGATCCAGCGGGACGGCGAGGCCGCCGGAGTCCGGCATCCCGGCCTGCGCCCGCAGCGCCGCCAGCCGCTGCGCGTCGCTGGCCAGCAGCCGTGCGAGCAGCAGCCGGGTCGACCCGTCCTGGGTCGAGGCCAGCGCGCCGAGCAGCGTCCGGACCAGCAGCGACTCGATCCGGATGCCGAGCGCGGCGGTGCCGGCGGGCGTCGCGAACGCCCGCGCCGGCAGCGCGACGGCGAAGTCGTCGGGGGCCGGCGCGTCGGCGCCCAGCGCCGCCGTCAGCTTCGCGACGTGGTCGGCCTTCTGCCGCACCGGTCCCTTGGCCCGGGCCTTGCGGTAGTAGGTCAGCGAGACCTGCTCGGCGACGACGGCGAACTGCAGGAAGCCGAGGTCGTCGCCCACCGGCGCCGGCGCGGGCAGCGCCGCGCGCGCCGCGCTCACCGGCAGCAGACCCGCCAGCCCGGCGGCGGCACCGCCGCGCAGGAGCGTCGCCCGCGTCAGCGGCACGGCACAGAACCTATGCATTGCCTAGGAAGGCCCATCTGCGCGATCCTACACCGCGATGCGCCGGCCGCTCTCGCCCGCCCACGGCCTCGCCGCCGTCCTGACCGCCGCGGTCCTCGCCGGCTGCGGCAGCACCGGCGACGCCTCCTCGCCCGCCCGGGGCGATGCCGCCCTCAAGGGCGATCCGGCGCTCGCCCGTGCCCCGCGGCGGGCCGGCGAGGTCGTCCTGCGCGCCGACGCGTCGCCCAAGGCTCATGGCCCGATCGCCTTCGACGGCCGCTACACGGTGCGCTTCGAGCAGTACGCGCCCGAGGACCCGCGCCTGGACTTCGCCGGCCAGACCGCGTTCGTGGCCGACGTCCAGACGCCCGCCGGCCACACCGAAGCCCATCTGTTCCGCGCCGCGCGCGCCACCGGCACGAGGACCGTGACGCTCCACGGCCGGTACCTGGTCGACGTCAGCTTCGGCGACTTCCCCTACGTCCTTCGCTTCACCCCGGCGGCGGGATAGCGTGGGCGACATGGAGAACATGGTCCGCATCGGCGCCGCCGCGGCCGCCCTGGGCCTGAGCGTCGACACGCTGCGGCGCTGGGAGCGCGACGGGCGCATCGCGTTCGAGCGCCACGGCGGCCAGCGCTACCTGCGCGCCGACGCGCTGGCGAGCCTGCTGCGCGAGCGCTCGACCCACGAGCGCACCAGCGCGCGCAACCGGATGGCCGGCGTCGTCGTCGCGGTGCAGCGCGACGGCGTGATGGCGCAGGTCGACCTCGCCTGCGGGCCCTACCGGATCGTCTCGCTGATGTCGCGCGAGGCCGTCGACGACCTCGACCTGCGGCCCGGCATGGCGGCGTCGGCGGTCATCAAGGCCACCAACGTGATCGTGGAGCGCTGACGGCCACGCTTGGTGGCTTTCCTGGTAGACTTTCCGGTAGACCAATGAAGGAGACCGGCATGGCGGTCCTCGACCCCACCCAAGTCAGCGACGAGGCGACGCGCCTCGACGTCACCGAGATCGCGACCTACCTGCAGGGCCAGCTCGGCCAGAAGCTGACCGCCTACGTGGCCGGCGTCACCGACCCGAAGATGGTCGGGCGCTGGGCCGCCGGCAAGGCGGCGCCGCGCGACGAGCGCGAGATGCGCCTGCGCGACGCGTTCAAGGCCACCAGGATGGTCGTCGAGGCC
>JAOPZD010000338.1 GCA_025964295.1 Conexibacter sp. | reverse complement strand
GGGGCCCGGCGCAGGCGAACCGCCGCCGCCGCCCTCGTCACCGATCGCCGGGACCGCCACGGTCACCGCGAGCGTCGTGAGCGCCGCGGCGCCCGCGGACGCCATCATGGTCGGGATCCGTCGCATGCTGTGTTCCTCTCGTCGTTGCGGACAGTGCCTGGATCGCACCAGCGAACGGCGAGCGCGCGATGCACACGCGCCGAAGGTTCTGCGAAAACCGCGACGCGGCGCGCCGTGGTGCGCGACACTCAGCGCGATGCAGCGCACGGTGCTGGTGGTCGAGGACGAGCCGGACATCGTCGCCCTGCTGCGCGACTTCCTCAGCGTCGCGGGCTTCGGCGTGGCCACCGCCGGGGGCGAGCAGGCGGCGTTGGAGGCGCTGAGCGCCCAACGGGTCGACTGCGTCCTGCTCGACGTGATGCTGCCCGGCAGCTCGGGCTTCGACCTGTGCCGGCGCATCCGCCAGCAGTCCGACGTGCCGCTGCTGTTCCTCACCGCGCGCGGCGATGACAGCGACAAGCTGCGCGGGCTCGGGCTCGGCGCCGACGACTACATCGTCAAGTCGGCGACGCCGGCCGAGGTCGTCGCGCGCGTCAACGCCGTGCTGCGCCGCATGCCGGGCGGCAGGGACAGGAGCGCGGGCGCGAGCGGCGGCGCGCCGGGCGTCCTGCGCTTCGGGGATCTGGCGATCGACCTGGCGGCGCACGAGGTCACGCTCGGCGACCGCCGGGTGCGCATGACCGCGCGCGAGTTCGAGCTGCTGCGCGTGTTCGCCGCGCACCCGCGCCAGGTGCTCGGGCGCGACCAGCTGTTCGAGCTGCTGTGGGGCTCATGGGGCGATCGCAGCGCGGTCTCGGTCTACGTCCGCAAGCTGCGCGAGAAGCTCGAGGCCGACCCCGCGCAGCCGCGGCTGCTGGTGACGGTGTGGGGCGTCGGCTACCGGTTCGACCCGCCGGTGTCGCGATGAGGCGGCGGTCGCTGCCGCTCGGCGCGTGGCTCGCGCTCGGGTTCGCGCTGGCGATCGCCGCGCCGGCCGTGGGCGCCGGCGCGACGTGGTGGGCGGTCGGCGCGCACCAGCGCGCCGACGCCGACCGGCGCATGAGCGCCGCCGAGCAGCTGTTGGAGCAGACCGGCGCTCGCGTTCAAGACCCCGCGACGCAGCGTGAGCTGCGCCGACGGCTCGCCGCGCTGCGCGTCGAGGCCGACGTCGGCGTGCCGATCGTGGTCGACGGCGGCACGCCCGGGCAGGCGGTGCAGGTGCCGAAGGGGATCGGCGAGAGCGAAGCGGCGGCCAAGGCCGCCAAGGCGGCCAAGGCGGGGCTGACGAAGCTCGCGGTGGCGAAGGGCCCCGGCGACCTGTTGACCGACGGGCTCCAGACGGCGATGCGCGCCGGCGATCCCAAGCGGACGGTCGCGGGGCGCTACCAGGCGCGCGGGCTCAGCGGCGGAGCGGTCGAAGGCACGCTGTTCGTCGCGCGCCCCAGCGCCGCCGTGCGCGTGGCGGCGACGGCGATCGTCGGCCTGGTGGCGCTCGCGCTCGCGCTCGTGGCCGGCGTCGTGCTGCTGAGACGCTGGGTCGTCGCGCCGCTCGCGCGGCTGGCCGCCGACGCCGAGCGGATCGCCGGCGGCGAGCTCGACGTCGCGCCCGTCAGCTCCCGCACGCGCGAGGTCGCCGAGGTCGGCGCCGCGCTGCATGGGATGGCCGACGGGCTACGCGGCGCCCTGGGCGAGCGCGAGGCCGCCGAGGAGCAGCGCCGCTTCCTGGTCAGCGCGATCGCCCACGACCTGCGCACGCCGCTGTTCACGCTGCGCGGGTCGCTGGAGGCCATCGAGCATGGGATCGGGGACGGCGACCAGCTGCGCCGCGCGCAGGACAAGGCCGCGTTGCTGGACCGGTTGGTCGGCGATCTCTTCACGTTCAGCCGGTTGGAGTACGCAGGACCCGAGGTGGAGCGCGAACCCGTGGACGTGGCGCGCGTCGCCCGCGAAGCGGCCGACACGGTCGACCCGAAGATCGAGGTCGTCGTGCCGGACGAGCCGATCGTGCTGGAGGGCGATCGCGCGGCGCTGACGCGCGTGCTCATCAACCTGCTGGACAACGCCGTGCGCCACGCGCGCTCCCACGTCGAGCTGCACGTGAGCGCTTCCGAGGCCGAGGTCCGCCTCGAGGTCCTGGACGACGGCCCTGGCATCGACCCCGACGACCTCCCCCACCTGTTCGAGCCGCTCTTCCGCGCCGACCGCACCCGCAACAGCGCCACCGGCGGCGCGGGCCTCGGCCTGGCCATCGTCGAACGCCTGACCACCGCTCACGGCGGCACCGTCGAAGCCGGCAACCGGCGCGAGGGCGGAGCGCGGTTCGTCGTGCGACATCCGCGGGCGGCAGCGCGACCGGACGCGCCGCCCCCGGAGCTCAGCCGGCGGCCCGGCGCACGGTCAGCAGCACCGGGCTAGCCGCTGCGCCAGGGGCGATGAGTCTCGCGGTTGGTTGCCGTCTGTGCTCACACACCCGATCAGCCGCAAGCAAGGAGCGCATCGTGACCACGTACACCTTCGACATCTTCTCCAGCCTCGACGGCTTCGGCTCTGTCGACGGCGGCGACTGGGGCGGCTACTGGGGCAAGCAGGGCCCCGAGCTGCTCGGCCACCGCCTCGCCTCCTTCGACGCGAAGCAGCGGATGGTCTTCGGGGCCAACACCTTCCGGCAGTTCGTGCAGATGCTGGCCGACAGCACCGAGGAGTCCGACGTGCGCGACCCGTGGGTCACCCGGATGCGGAACATGCCGGCGACGGTGGTGTCCTCCACGCTGGAAGGCCCCTTGGACTGGCCGGACGCGACCGTCGTCGGTGGCGACGCCATCGACGTCGTCGCCCGGCTCAAGGAGGAGTCCGACGTGCCGCTGCGCTCACACGGCAGCCTGTCGCTGAACCGGGCGCTCATGGCCGCCGGCCTGGTCGACCGCGTCCAAGTGACGCTCTTCCCCGTCATCACCGGTCAGACCGGAGCGAGCCCGATCTTCCAGGGCGCCGCCGACTTCGACCTCGAGCTGATCGAGAGCCGGACGCTCGACGACGACATCCAAGAGCTCGTCTACCGGCCCACCCTGCACGCCTAGCTCGACGCGACGAGGCGTTCGCCGCCTACGTCCGCGCCTTCTGCCCGCGGACCGCGCAGATCGCCTGCGCGATGACGTGGGTCACCGCGTCCGGATGCGAGATCAGCGTCAGGTGCGAGCCGCCGTGGAAGACGGTGACGCGGGCGTGGGCGCGCCGCGCCATGGCCCTCTCCGACGCCGGCGTGATGATCTGGTCGCCGGTGCTGATGAACGCCCACGACGGGATCGTGCGCCATGCGGCGGCCGTCGAGGGCGTCGCGAACGCGGCGGGCGCCGCACCGCGCTGGGCCGCCCACAGCGCTTCGGCGCGAGCGGGCGGCAGGTCGGCCGCGAAGCGCCGGACGAACACGTCGCGCGTCAGGTAGAGCTGGGTCCCGGCACCGGACCCGACCGTCTCGAAGAGCCGTGACGGCGGCAGCGTCTCCAGCACCGAGGTCGCGCCGCTGAGCTGCTTGTTCGCCTCGCCGGGCGCGGGCGCCGCGGCGTCGACGTAGACGAGGGCCTTGACGTTGGACCGGCCGGCGGCGGCGTTCGTGATCACCGCTCCGCCGTAGGAGTGGCCGACCAGGACGACCGGCCCGCGCACGCTGCCCACGAAGGCGGCGACCTGCGCGGCGTCGGAGGTGAGGTTCTCGACCGGGTTCCCGATCGCCCGCGCCGCGTAGCCGGCGCGGCGCAGCGCCGCCACCTCGCCCGCCCAGCTCGACGTGTCCGCCCATGCGCCGTGTACGAGCACGACGGTCGGCCTGACGCCCCGCGCCGACGCGCACCCACGCAACGAGCCGGTCGCGGCGCCGTCCTCGCGGGCCCGCGCCGACCCGATCGACAGCGCGATGGCCACCCCGACGATGGCGACGACGGCCAGCGCCGACCACGGCGGCCAGCCGGGACGGCGCAGGTTCCACGACGAGCGCTCCATCGACCGACCGTAACCCGGCGCACGCCGTGCGACGATCCGGTGCGCCTCGCGTGCGAGCCCGATGAGCGATCGCCGGTGGACGCCCACCTGTCGAATCTCATCGGTGACGAAGCGGAAGACCTCGTCGTCGGGCAGAGCCCTCCTCGGTCACGGTTCGCCAGGACGACCGCCGGACGCGGCAGGCGTTCAGGACTGGATGAAGGCCAGGAGGTCGGCGTTGATGGTCGGGGCCTCGGTGGTCGGCATGCCGTGCGGGAAGCCGGCGTAGATCTTCAGCGTCCCGTTCTGGACGAGCTCGGCCGAGAGCGGGCCGGCGTCGGCGTAGGGGACGATCTGGTCGTCGTCGCCGTGCATGACGAGGACGGGGACCGAGATCTTCTTGAGGTCCTCGGTGAAGTCGGTCTGCGAGAACGCGACGATGCCGTCGTAGTGCGCCTTCGCGCCGCCCATCATCCCCTGGCGCCACCAGTTCTGGATGATCGCCTCGGACGGCTCGGCGCCGTCGCGGTTGTACCCGTAGAACGGGCCGGACGGGAGCGCGCGGTAGAACTCGGAGCGGTTGGCGGCGAGCTGGGCCTGGAGGTCGTCGAAGACGCTCTTCGGCAGGCCGCCGGGGTTGGCCTCGGTCTGGACCATGATCGGCGGGACCGCACTGATCAAGACCGCCTTGGCGACGCGGCTCTCGCCGTGGCGCGCGACGTAGCGGGTGACCTCGCCACCGCCGGTGGAGTGGCCGACGTGCACCGCGTCCTCGAGGTCGAGGTGCTCGACGACGGCCAGGAGGTCGTCGGCGTAGTGATCCATGTCGTGGCCGTCGCTCACCTGCGTCGAGCGACCGTGACCGCGCCGGTCGACGGCGACGACGCGGTAGCCGTTCTGGAGGAAGAACAGCATCTGGGTGTCCCAGTCGTCGGCCGAGAGCGGCCAGCCGTGGCTGAAGACGATCGGTTGCCCGCTGCCCCAGTCCTTGTAGTAGATCTCGACGCCGTCTTTGGTGGTGATCGTGGGCATGGCGTTGAACGTAGTCCTCGAGCTGTGAAGGTTCTAGAGGTCGTCGGTTCGAACAGACCTGACGGGTGATTAACGGTGTTCGGCCGCCATTGCGCAACCCGCTGGTTGCGCTAGGCTGCCGCCCATGACCACGCTGATCTTCGTCCACGGCGCCTGCGTTCGCGACGCCGAGTGGTGGTGGAGCCGGATGGTCGCGCCGCTGGCCGACCACGGGATCGCCAGCGTCGCGGTCGCGCTGCCCAGCTGCGGCGAGACCGGTGGCGCGTTGGGCGACCTGCACGACGACGCCGAGGCCTGCCGGCGCGCGATCGCCGTGGCCGCCGACGGCCCGGTCGTGCTGCTCGGCCACTCCTACGGCGGCATGGTCATCACCGAGGCCGGCGCCGACGACCGCGTCAGCCAGCTGCTCTACGTGACCTCGGTGATGCCCGAGGCCGGGCAGTCGCAGGGCGACCTCGTCAGCGCCGAGCCCGCGCCCTGGATGCTGCCCGGCGACGACGGCACCGTCGGCGTCCGGCCCGAGCTGATCCGCGAGCTGTTCCTCCAGGACTGCGACGAGGACACGATCGAGCAGGCGCTGGCGCGCCTGACGCGCCAGTCGGTCACGCCGTTCACCCAGGCGCCCCGCGCCATCGCCTGGCGACAGAAGCCCTCGACCGCCGTCGTCTGCACCGACGATCTCGCCATCCCCGCCGCGGTGCAGCGCACGCGGATGAGCGCCGGCACGCGCCGCGTCGACTTCGCGGCCGGCCACCACCCGTTCCTCTCCCGTCCCGACGCGTTCGCGCAGAGCATCGCCGCCGAGATCGACCGCGTCCGCTGACCGCGACGCGTCGGCCAAGCCTCCAGCGCCACCGGTCGTCGAGCGGGTCGCGGCGTCGGCCCGGAGTCAGCGCGCCTTGCGGTTGCGCTGCAGGGTGATGGCGCGCGTCTGGCTCCTGGCGCCGGCCGGCGCGAGGATCAGGCGCGCCGCCAGGTGCTTGTGCCCGCGCAGCCGTGCGCGCGCGGCGCTCTTGAGCTTGATGACCAGGGTCTTGGAGCGGCCGGCCGGGATCGTGAACGTCGTCGACGCGAAGGTCGCGGCGCGGCGCGGCACGGCCGCGGCGATCACGACCTTCCCGGTGGCGGCGACCAGCAGGACACGGCCGGCGCACGGGCCCGTCTTCGAGCACGTGAGCTTGAGGCGCACGTGGCCGGTCGCGTCGACGGTCAGCTTGGAGAACTTGGAGAGGGCGGTCACGCCGCGCGCGGACGGCGAGGCCGGTGGCTTCGGATTGGGACCGCCGCTGGGAGGCGGCGTCGTGCCCGGGCCGGCGGGCGTGCCGGGCGGCGGGTCCGGGAGCGGGTCGAGCAGGATCCGGGCGACGAACCCGTTGCTCGCCGAGTCGTTCGTGCCGCCGGCGACCCACAGCCGCCCGCCGACGATGACCCCACCGCCGAGGCTGGTGCTGCGATCGCTCGCGCCGCTCTTGGCGAGCTGGAGGCGCACGACGCCGTTGGTCCCGAACGTCGGATCCAGGGTCCCGTCGGTCCGCACGCGCAGGACGATGCCCTCCGACTCGGTCAGCGAGTTGCGGGCCGTTCCGATCAACAGCACCTTGCCGTCGGGCTGGACCAGGACGTCTGACGCCGACGAGCTTCGGTAGGTGTCCGTGCCGACGGCGGCCTGGAAGCGCTTGACGCCGTTGGTGCCGAAGGTGTAGTCCGGCTCGCCGCTGGGCGAGAAGCGCACCAGCGTCATGGCGAACTTGTCCTGGGCGTCGTCCGCCCCGCCGGACTCGTAGATCGCGCCGAGCGGGCCGACGGCCAGGCCGGTGCCCTGCGAGTCCGAGCCGCCGGTGTCGCGAGCCTGGACCACGGTGTTGCCCGGGCGCGTGCCGAAGGACGTGTCCGGCTGACCGTTCAGCGTCGAGAACCGAGCGAGCAGCATCGCCTGGCGGCTGTCCGTCCACGACGTGGTGCCGGCCATCAGGATCTGGTTGCCGGGCTGGATGAGCATCGGCCCGCCGTAGGTGCCGGTGTCGCTGGGGTACAGCGAGAAGTGCCCCGTGTACGTCCCGGCGGTGCCGAAGCCGCTCACCACCGAGCCTTGCGGGCTGAACTTCGTGAGCGCGAGCTTGCGATTGGCGCCGGACGTCGGCGTGCCCTCCAGGATCCCGCTGACGTAGACGCTGCCGTCCGGCCCCGCGGTCGCGTCGGCGGTGCTGATGTAGGCGGGCGCCGTCTGGCCGTCCTTGGTCGCCAGGCCGCCGCTGCCGAAGTCCAGGTCGGGCGTGCCGTTGTCGAGCAACTCAAACGCGCTGTGATCGAGGCGGTCGCCGGTGCGGATGCGGTAGTCGCCGAAGCCCACGCGTCCGGTGGGTGTGACGAAGATCGACTCGGCGAACGAGTAGGGCCGGTAGACACCGGAGCCCTCCCCCGTCTGCACGACGGCGCTGCCACCGGCCCCGAACGACGGGTCCAACGCGCCGTTGCCGTCCAGTCGTGCGACGACCGCAGACTGCTTGCCGTTGGCGTCCGAGGTGCCGCCCGCGACCAGGACGCGACCCGCGCCATCGCCGGTGATCGAGCTCACGAACGTCGAGATCGGGTTGGCGCGCGCGAGGGAAAGCGTGACCGGCCCACCGCCGTTGAACGTCGGGTCGAGATCACCGGGATGCCCGAGCGCGTACGCGCCGGAGGCGCCGGCGCCGCAGGCGACGACCGCCGCAGCCAACACCGCCATGGACACTGCGCCGCGTCGCCGGACCGTGTTCCCAGGATCATGCACGCCCGCATCATCTGCGCATCGAACGCCACCTGGCCTGGTCATTGGGATGGTGTCGCCGGTCAGGCGGGTGACGCCGCGCGGTGTCCCTGTCGGACCAGTCGACCTCCGCGGTCGCGACGAACTGCCCGAACGCATCCGTGGGAGGCGGAAGGTCGCGATCGCCCGGGGTCGCGGGCGAGGTGCTGATGAGCACGAGCGAGAGGACCCGCTCGGGGAGCTGGAGCGCGAGCAGCTGCGCGAAGGCCCCGCCCGCCGAGACGCCGACCACGTGCGCGGCCGAGACGTCATGGGCGTCGAGCACGCCGGCGGCATCGCCGACCAGGTCGGCGCCGGTGTAGCCGGGCAGCCCGGGCGGGTAGCTGACGGACCGGCCAGTGTCGCGGTGGTCGTAGCGGAGCACGAACCGCCCGCCGCCGGCGAGCATCTGGCAGAAGCCCTCCTCCCACCAGAGCATCGACGCGCCGATGCCCATGACGAGGAGGACCGGCGGGTCGGCCGGGTCGCCGAAGGACTCCGCGCAGAGCTCGACGCCGTTGACCGCGATCATCCGCTGCGCCACGTGACCTCTCCGTTCCTCGCCGATCTCGCGCTCCCGCGCCATCGCGACAACGCCTGCCCATGAGACCGGGTGCATGCCCGGGACTCATCGCCGGCGAGCGCGGGTGGACATGGCGCCGGGACCTGGAGGCCGCGGGGTCAGGTGGTGGCGCCGGCCGCCGGAGCTCCGGCGAAGCCGAGCCCGGCGAGCCAGTCGTCGATCGCGTCGGGCGCGTCGGCGCCGAGCGTCGCGATGACGGCATCCTGGGCTTCGTGCCAGGCCTCCCGCGCGCCGGCGAAGGCCTCGCGTCCGGCCGCGGTGATGGTGACGGCCATCGTGCGCCCGCTCGGGGACCGCTCGGACGCTGCGATCCAGCCGCGCTCCCGCATGAGCGCGAGGTTGCGGCTCATCGTGGAGCGCTCGACCGCGAGGACTTGAGCCAGCGCCGTGGGCGGCAGGGCGGTGTCGGCCACGGTGAGCGCAGCGAGGATCTCGAGTTGCGGCGGGGTCAGCCCGGTGCGCGCGAGGGCGAGCTCGAAGCGCCGCGTGACGATCCGGTGCAGGCGGCCGATTCGAGAGCCCAAGCAGTTCTGCGCCATCTCGGCGGCGAAGCCCTCAGGAGTATGTTGCATCTACATCACACGCCTTGTTACGGTCACAGGTGTAGATGCAACTTAGTCGATCGGAGGAAGCGTCATGTCCCGTTTCGATGTCGTGCGCGAGCGCAACGCGGCCTTCGCCGCGGGCGGCGGGCACGAAGGCGCTCCGATCATGCCGCGGCTGCTGCTGACCGTGGTGACGTGCCTGGACCCGCGGGTCGACCCGGCCGCGATCTTCGGCCTGCGCCTGGGAGACGCCGCGGTGCTGCGAAACGCCGGGGGCCGCGTCACGGCCGAGGTCATCGAGGACCTCGCCTTCATCGGGCAGATGGCCGAGGCCGCGGTGCCGGAAGGCCCGCTCTTCGAGGTGGCCGTCGTCCACCACACCTTCTGCGGCACCGCCCTGTTGGCCGACGAGGAGGTCCGCAGCCGCTACGCCGAGCGCATCGACGCCGATCCCGCGGCGCTGATCGCGCGTGCCGTGCTCGACCCGGAGGCCACCGTCCGCGAGGACGTCGCGCGGCTGCGCGCCAGCGCAGCGATCCCCGACCGCGTGACGATCTCCGGCCACGTCTACGACGTGCAGACCGGCCGCGTGCGCACCGTCGTGGAGGCCGCGATCGTCGCCGCGGTGTGAGGGCCGGGCCCCTGCCCGCGCCGGCGGTAGCGACGAACCCGCTCGATCCGCCTGCTGGGTGGAACGGCGCCGCACTGTCACAACGCGACCGCGTCGTGCAACGTATAGATGATCGTGGTCACCGATGAGCAACTCCTTCTCGCCGCTGCCGCGGGCGACGACCGCGCATTCGCGGTGTTCTATCGCCGCCACGTCGATGCGCTCATCGCGTTCTTCCGTGGCCGGGTACCCACGCCTGAGCAGGCGTTCGATCTCGCGGCCGAGACGCTGGCGATCGTCGCGCTGCGTCCGCGCGAGTATCGCGGCGAGGGTCCGGCGGTGGCGTGGCTGTACGGGATCGCCCGCAACGTGTTGCGCAGCTCGTTGCGACAGGGACGGATCGAGGATGCCGCCCGACGACGGCTGGGCGCAGAGCCGACGCCGCTCACCGATGCCGACCTGCTCGCCGTCGAGGAACGCGCTGCGGCCGGCAGCGAGGCATTGACGGCCGCGCTCGCCGACCTGCCGGCGGCGATGCGCCAGGCCCTGCTGGCGCGCGTGGTCGAGGAGCGCGACTACCCGGACATCGCCGACGAGCTCGGGTGCTCTGAGCATGTTGTGCGACAACGCGTCAGCCGGGGCCTGGCGCGGCTGCGCGCCGGACTGGAGCAGGCCCGATGACCGTCACCGGCTTCGATCATCTCGAACGCGAGCTGAGCGCCGGAGTCCGCCGCCAGCACCTCCGCGCCCGGAGGCCGTGGCGACGCCCGATCACGCTCTCGTTCGCCGCAGCGTTGCTCGTGACCGCCGGCGCGCTGGCCGCCACGGGCGTGATCCCGATCGGCAGCCCGGTCCCGACGTCGCACGATCGCAGCCTCGACCGGGACACCGGCGTGTTGCTGCCGGGCACCGCGAAGGTGCTCTCCCTCCGCGCCGCCGATCCCGGCGGCGGCCCCGCCTGGGCGGTGCGCGTGCAGGCCACGACACGAGACGCGGTGTGCATCCAGGCCGCGCGCATCGTCGACGGCGAGCTCGGCGTCCTCGGCCAGGACGGCGCGTTCAAGGACGACGGGCGCTTTCACCCGCTTTCGGCTCAGTCGGGATCGCTGGCGTGCGGCGCACTGGATGCGAACGGCGAGACGTCCTTGAACATCAGCGCCGAGGCCGTCCCCGCCAGCGGAGCGGCGGGAGGGTTCCTGGGCACCGACGTCCCGGGCTGTGGGCGCCCCGGGACGAAGGCCTGCCCCAACCAAGACCTACGTGACGTCTCCTACGGGTTGCTGGGCCGCGAGGCCACGAGCGTCACCTACGCAGGCGACGACGGCAAGCTGCACACCGTGCGCACCGTCCCGCCTTACGGCGCGTACCTGATCGTACGACGGAGCGCTTCGATCGGGCGCGGTCTCTCCATCGGGAGCGGCCCCAATCCCGCCGGCGGCCCGATCCGCAAGATCTCCTTCCGCAACGGCCGGAGCTGCACGTTCCCGAAGCCCGGTGGCGGCGCGCGCTACCAGCCCTGCGCACTCCCCGGCCTGCGCCCAGCCGCACCCGTGTACACGCACGCGCAACTCGCCACACCGGTGCGCGCCCGTCCGTACCTCCGCCGCGGCCGGTACTGGACGATCTCCGTGAGCTTCCGCGCGCGCCGCGCCATCGCGACCGCGGGCCAGGCATATGTCGTCCTGCTCCGCCATCCACGTGCCCGGTACGGGATGTCCCTCATCGGCTTCACCCGTCACGACATCGCGGCGGGCACCGTGGTCACCAAGCGCACCGTCTACTCGACCCCCTCCGGCGTCTACGCCGGCGAGGTCCGCCTGCTGAGCACGGCCACCCCAGGGGCGTTCCAGTTCGAGCCCGGGGCCGGCACCCTCGTCGGCCGCTTCAAGGTGCGAGTGCCGTAGACAGCCACTTCGTTGTCGGTGTCTGGCCCACCGGGGCGCGCGATGCCTCAGCCGAGCTTCTTGAAGGCCCTGGTCCCGAAGCCGTAGTAGTCGTCGACGCCGAGCTTGTCCTGGTGGACGGAGATGTTGATCGGGACGCCGGTGGTCTTGTCGTAGGTGGCCTGGAAGGCGTAGGGCTTGTCGGCCAGGTAGCGCTTGATGAGGGAGAACAGGCGGTTGACCGTCTTGTAGTCGCCGTAGCCGGTCGCCGGCTTGGTGGTGGCCTTGCCGCCGCGGACGGTGACCGTGCCCTCCGGGAGCGAACAGCCGCAGGAGACGAGGATTCTGTAGGTGTAGCTCTTGATCGCGGCCTTCTTCCAGCGCGCCCTGGCGGCGGCGAGGCGGCGCGCGGCGTCTTCCCGGGACGGCGGCGCGGCGGCGGCCGACGCGGACGCGGACGCAGCCGCCGGCAACGGCGCGGTCAGCGTGTCGGCGTACTGCGCCGGCGCGCTCACCGCCAGCGCGATCGCGACCTTGGGCTGCGCGGCGGACCGGGCGGCGGTCAGCGCCGCGGCGTCGAACGGGAAGACCACGTCCATCGTCTTCCCGGCGGCGATCGTCAGCTGCTGGGCCGGCGACGTCGCCCCGGCGTCGGGCAGCGACGCGGCGGCCGTGAACACGCACGGCGCCTTGGCGACGCAGGCGAGCGACGCGGTCACCGAGGTCGCCCCGGACGTCGGGTCCCCGCGCCCGTCGATGACCGGGCCCTCGACGACCGGCGCCGGCACCTTGTGGCCGCAGGTCGCCGCCGCCTTGGTCTTCGACGAGGGCTGGCTCGTGCCGACCCTGCGGCCGAGCTCCAGCGCCAGCGTCGTCACGCTGCCCCCGCCGCCGGCGCTCACGCCGATCCCGATGTCGCGGAAGCGCGGGTCGAAGATCTCGGTGCACGGGACGCCGGCGCGCTTGACCATGTCGGCCAGGAACGCATAGGGCGACGCGCCCGCGTCGAGCACCGCGAACCCCTCGTTGTAGGCGGCGGCCTTGTACCCCTTCTTGGCGAAGCGCTTGGTGATGTCGGTCAGCGACTTCCCGTGGCTGCCCGACCCCGTCGCCGCGAACTTGTCGGACTGCGACTGCCCGACGGTCTCCAGCGGCGCGGCGCGGCGCAGCGCCGGCAGGCCCTGCGCCTTGCGCGCGCCGTTGAGCAGGCAGAGCAGCGCCGCCCGGAAGTCCGCGCGCGCGGCGGGCGGGATGAAGTACAGGTAGCTGTTCTCACAGACCGGCGCCTTGGCGATCGGCGCGCCCGCCGCCTTCGCCTTGGCGCTCCCGTACAGCCGGATCGGCGCGCCCTGCGCCACGTGGCCGGTGAGCTTGATGACCAGGTAGGCGTCGCGCTTGGCCAGGTGCTTGGGCCCGCTCCGCGTCAACTTGACCTTGATGGACAACTTGCCCGTCTTCCTGGCCTTCGCCGAGCCGGTGGCGATCAGGTGCAGGCCGACCGTGACCTCGACCTTCCCGGTCTGACCCTTCTTGGCGCGGACGTGGACGGTCCAGCCGCGCCGCAGCGACGGGCGCGAGACCTGCGACGGGAGCGGCGCGTAGAGCCAGGAGGATCCGTCGTCGGTGGCGGGCCCGGTGCCCGCGCCGTCCTGGTCGACCCTCGGGTCGGCGTGCAACCCGACGGTCGTCAGGATCGGCGCCGACGGCGTGCCACCCATGCCGGGCAGGTAGCGGACGGCCAACTGCGCGCGGTAGCCGGCGGCCTCGGGTGAGCACGGGCCCGCCGGGGCGCAGCGGTGCTCGGGCTCCTGGCCGAAGGTCCCGTTGGCCTGGTCGTAGGGCAGCTCGACGTAGAGCGGCGCGCCCGGCGCCCCGACGGCCCACGGCGCCGGCGTGCCGCTGCGGTCGTCCTCGACGATCACGCCGCCGAGCTCGCCCGGGCGCGTCGTGACCGCGCACGGCTGCGCGTCGGCGGTCCCGACGGCGCAGAGGGCGGGATGCGAGGTGGTGAGGTCGATCGACGGGATGACCTCGATCTGCGCGTGGGTGCCGCCGGCCGGCGCGCAGCCGTCCGGCGCCGCGGTCGACAGCGCCACCCGCACGTAGGAGACGTCGTGATCGTCGGAGGCGCTGCCGATCCCGCCGTACTCGGTCTCCGCCGCGCCGACCGCGGGCGTCACGGTCCCGGCGCCGCCGGCGCAGGCCAGCGCCGGGCCGGGGTCCGGCGCCTTGGCGTCGGACTGCCAGGTGGTCGGATCCGGCGAGGACGCGGCGGTGGCGGTCGTCGCCGGCGCCAGCACCGCGAGGGCCGACATGATGAGGAACCAGCGGTGAGGACGACGCATCGGCGGGATTCTGCATCAAAGAGGGTCCTACGTCACGCGTTTGCTCGGCCGGGCCGGAGAGCCCGCGCCTGGCGCAGACGTCTTCGACGAGGCCGGCTAAACGTTCAGGCCGTTCGCGCCAAGGCGGCCGGTAGCGTGGCCGCGATGCCGCACCCGGCTCACAGCACCCCCGAGCCCCGCCGCGTGTACCGCAGTGCAGGGACCTCGGTGATGCTCGCCGTCGGCGGCATGATCTTGATGATCATCCTCGCGTTCGCCGTCTACACAGCTCGCCATGAGCCTGCGGTGTTTTTCCTCGTGGCGATCTACGGGCCCGTAGCGCTGTTCTTCACGTTCCGGCTGCCGCGCTGCGGGGTGTACATCGAGGACGACGGGATACGGATCCTCAACGTGTTCACGAGCACGCGGCTGAGGTGGAACGAGATCGCCGGCTTCGAGGTGCGCTCGTACGGCCTGGCGCGGGTCACGCGCGTGCGCGGTCCGGCGGTCGCCGTGTTCGGGATCCAGCAGTCGGCGCTGGTCGCGTGGCGGAGGTTGCGCGACACCGAGGAGACGCGCATGATCGACGACCTCAACGCGCTCGTGGAGAGCCGGCGCCTGAGGCGCGATCAGCGCCCCGCGGTCGCGATCACGCCCGAGGCCGGCCACTCCTTCGCCGTCTAGCCCTCCAGCATCCGTCCCAGGTTGTCCAGGATGTGGGCCCACCCGCCCTCGTGGGAGCGCACGGCCTCCTCGTCCCACAGGCCGCTGTGGGTGAAGCGGACGGTGGTGGCGCCGTCGCGCTCCTCGAAGTCGATCTCGATGAGGGTCCGTCGCGTGTCGCCGTCCCAGATCCAGGTGAACGCCAGGCGCGTCGGCGGCTCGATCTCGGTGTACTTGCCGCCGCCGCCGTACTCGACGTCCTTCTCCGGGTCGCGCATGACGACCCGGACGTCACCGCCCACGCGCAGGTCGACCTCGGCGTCCGACGTCTCCCAGCCGTGCTCGGCCTGCCACCAGCGGCGCATCACCTCCGCGCTGGTCCACGCGTCGAAGACGCGCTCGGCGGGTGCCTGGAAGGTGCGCTCGATGCGCACCGTCTTGTCGTCGGTGATCACTGGCCGTGCCCCCGCCGGCGGCGCAGCCGCAGCATCAGCCAGCCGCGCGCGACCAGCAGCCCGGTGCCCGTGCCGGCCAGCGCCGGCAGCATCTCCTCCACCGGCACCCCGCCCACGTGCGCGATCACGAGCGCGTCCTCGAGCCGCGCTGCGAGGCGGTCGCCTCCGAGAGGGCCGCCTCGAAGACGGTCGCCTCGTCGTACTCGTCGTGGAGGTTCCACCACCCGTAGGCCGGGGTCTGCGGGTAGCCCGCGGGCGAGTCCTCCCACTCCTCCTGGCGCCCGAGCGCGGTGATGTCGAGGTAGCTCCAGGCGCTGCCCAGCGCCTCGTCGCCGCGCTTGTTGACGAAGTAGGTCCGGAATACCTGGTCGTCCTCGCGGAAGAACGCGTTGGTGCCGTGCCACTCGTCGACGCCGAAGTCGGAGTCGAAGTCGTCGGTGATCGTGTACCAGGGGATGTCCCAGCCCATCCGCGCCTTCCAGCGCTCGATGTCGGCCTGCGGCGCGCGCGAGACGTAGGCGAGCGTGGTGTCGCGCGAGTTCAGATGCGCGAGGTGGGCGACCTGGTCGGCCATGAACGAGCAGCCGCGACAGCCGCTCTCGGGCCAGCCGTGCACGCCCGGCTCGAAGAAGAAGCGGTAGACGACGAGCTGCCGGCGCCCCTCGAAGAGGTCGAGCAGGCGCGCCGGGCCGGCCGGCCCCTCGAAGGCATAGTCCTTCTCCACGGCCATCCTCGGCATCCGGCGGCGCTCGGCGGCCAGCGCGTCGCGCGCGCGGACCAGCTCCTTCTCCTTGACCAGCAGGTGCTCGTGCGCGGCCTCCCACTCCTGCGGCGAGACGATCGGCGGCATGTTCATTGCGGTTCCTGCTCCTTGAGGTAGTCGTCGACGACATCGAACAGGCGCCCCCACAGGGCGCGCTGGCGATCCATCCAGTCGGCCGCCACGCTGAGCACTTCGGGCTCGAGCGAGAGGCGATGCGTCCGGCCCTCGACCACGCGCTTCACCACGCCGGTCTCCTCCAGCACCTTGAGGTGCTTGGAGATCGCGGGCTTGGACACCCCGAAGCCGCTGGTGGCCTCGCCGACCGTCGCCGGACCTTCGGCGAGACGCTCGACGATGCCGCGGCGGATCGGATGCGACAGGGCCTTGAATGGATCGTTAACCACCTGGTGAACAGTAGCACACGCGCCGCGGGTCCCCGCGCCGTACCGTTCTTGCCGATGCGCATCGCCACGTGGAACGTCAACTCGGTCAAGCAGCGGCTGCCGCGGCTGCTGCCCTGGCTGGACGAGCGGCGCCCGGACGTCGTCTGCCTGCAGGAGACCAAGCTCGCCGACGAGGCGTTCGCCGAGCTGCTCGGCGACGAGCTGGCCGATCGCGGCTATGCGGTCGCGGTGCATGGCGAGGCGTCCTGGAACGGCGTGGCGATCCTCTCGCGCGTCGGGCTGGAGGACGTCGTCCGCGGCATCCCGGACGGGCCGGGGTTCCCGCAGCCGGAGGCGCGCGCGGTGTCGGCGGTGTGCGACGGCGTGCGGGTGTTCTCGGTCTACGTGCCCAACGGCCGCTCGCCGGACTCCGAGCACTACCACTACAAGCTGGCCTGGCTGGCGGCGCTGCGCGACATGGTCGCCGGCGACGCCGAGCGGACCGTCGTCTGCGGCGACATCAACATCGCGCCGGCCGACGACGACGTCTTCGACCCCGAGGCCTACGCCGGCCACACGCACGTGACGCCGCCGGAGCGCGCGGCGCTCGCCGACCTCGAGGCGGTCGGGCTGCACGACGTCGTCCGCGACCGGTGGCCGAGCGAGCGCGTGTTCACCTACTGGGACTACCGGGCGGGCATGTTCCACCAGGACCTCGGGATGCGGATCGACCTGATCCTGGCCGCCGGCGCGGTGGCCGAGCGGGTCCAGGCGGCGTGGATCGACCGCAAGGCCCGCAAGGGCAAGGGGCCGTCCGACCACGCGCCGGTGATCGTCGACCTCGACGAGGCGCCGGACGGCGACATCGGGCCGATGGTGCCGCCGCCGTCGGCGCCGGCCCCGCGGCGCGGGACCAAGAAGCTGCCCCAGACGCCCTAGTCCTCCTCGCGCGGGCGGTCGCGATCCCGGGACGGCTGCACCCGCTTGGGCTCGCCGGGCATCTTGGGATAGTCGGGCGGATACGGCATGTCGCCCGCCTCATCCTTCTCATACATGTCGAGCAGCGGTTGAAGGGAATGGGCGACGTCGTCGATGGCCGCGTGGCGATCGCCGGCCTCCGCGAAGCGCGCCGGCATCGTGGCGACCGTGAAGTCCTCGGGCGCCACGTCGGGCAGCTCGTCCCAGGCCACCGGCGCCGAGACCGGCGCGCCGGGCTTGGGCCGGATGCTGTAGGCCGAGGCGATCGTCCGGTCGCGCGCGTTCTGGTTGTAGTCGACGAAGATGCGCTCGCCGCGCTCTTCCTTCCACCACTTCGTGGTGACCTGCCCGGGCAGCCGGCGCTCCAGCTCGCGGCCGAACGCGATCGCGGCGTGGCGGACGTCGGTGAACGTCCACCGCGGCGCGATCCGCACGTAGATGTGGACCCCGCGCCCGCCGGAGGTCTTCGGGAAGCCGGCGTAGCCGAGGTCGTCGAGCAGCACCCGGGCCTCCGCGGCGACCCGGACGGCGTCGGCGAAGTCGGTCCCCGGCTGGGGGTCGAGGTCGATGCGCAGCTCGTCGGGATGGTCGACGTCGTCGCGGCGGACCGGCCAGGGATGGAAGGTGATCGTGCCCATCTGCGCCGCCCAGCCGACCACGGCGATCTCCGTCGGGCAGACCTCGTCGGCGAAGCGGCCCGACGGGAACGCGATCCGCGCGGTCTCGACGTAGTCGGGCGCGCCGCGCGGGACGCGCTTCTGGAAGAACGCGTCGCCGCCGCCCTGCTCGCGCGTCGAGACGACGATGTCCGGGTGCACGCCCTTCGGCCACCGCTCCAGCGTCGTGGGGCGGCGCTGGAGCGCCCGCAGGATCCCGTCGTCGACCGCCAGGTAGTAGCGGACGACGTCGAGCTTGGTGACCTCGCCCGTCCGCTCGGTGGCGGGGAAGATGACGCGGTCGGGGTTGGAGACCCGGAGGTCGCGGCCCCCGGCGTCGATGGTCACGGCCTCGGAGGCGCCCATGGCGCAAGTTCTATGGCACGGGGCACGCGAGCGGAAGGCGGCGCTGGGAAGGCGTGCGCCGGAACGGGCATCACCGACCTGCTCATGCGGTGATGTCCCGCCGGGAGAAGACCGTGGCGGTGAGGGCGGCGAAGACGACGACGTAGGCCGCGGCCCCCAGGGCGGCGCGCGTCGCGCTGACCCCGCCGGTGCCACCCTCCCCGACGGCTTCGAGCAGCAGTCCCGGAAAGAAGCGTCGAGCGGGGCTCCACGCGTCGTTGACGAGATGCTCGAGCGGGCCCGCCCAAGCGACGGCGACGGCCAGCGCGGGCGCGACCGAGCGCACCAGGACGGCCACCGTCATGCCGAACACGGCATAGCCGGTCACCCAGAGCATCACCATCATGTAGTCGCCGAGCGCATCGCCCAGCGCGTCGGCGCTGGTCCACGGCGCCGTGCTCACGCCGAACCCAGAGGCCTCGACCTGCGCAGCCAGCCACATCGCGACCTCCAAGGCGGCGAGCACGAGGGCCGCGAACGCGAGCAGACCGGCGAGCTTGCCGGCGAGCAGCCCGACCCGACGGGGCTGGCGCAGCAGCATGGTGCGGTAGGTGCCGCGCGAGTACTCGAGCGAGAACAGCCCGACGAAGACGATGAACGTCAACGTCCCGCCGAACGCGGCGGCGAAGCGGAAGATCTCGGTGCCGCCACCGCTCCCGGACAGGCTCTCGAGCGTCGGCGCGAAGCTGCCGGGCGCCGACTCGCGAGCGGGTCTGGCCGCCGAGAGCACGATCGCCGCGCCGCCGGCAGCGAACACGAGCACGAGGACGGCACTCGCGAGCAGGAGGCGGCGCTGGGTGAGGCGCTCCCACTCGGCCTGGAACGCGGCGATCATGCGGTCTCCTTCAGTCGGTCGAGGTAGGTGGACTCGAGCGTCGGCCGCTCGATGTGGACGTCGACGAGCTCGATCCCCGCGAGGAGCGCGGCGCGATTGAGCGCGGCCGCCGCCGCGCGCGGGTCGCCGCCGTCGAGGTGGACCACGAGCCGGTCGTCCTCGCGCTCGAACCCCAGCTGCCGGCTCGCGACGACGTCCGCGAGCGCGACGAGCTCGTCGTGGCGCAGCGGTGCGAGCGTGACCCGCGTGCCGGCGCGGCTGACGAAGCCGGCGGAGGGGCCCGTGTACATCGCGCGCCCACCGTCGATGACGATCAGCCAGTCGCAGACGTGCTCGAGCTCGGACAGGATGTGGGAGGAGATCAGGACGGTCCGGTCCTGGCCGGCGATCGTCTCGATGAGCCGGCGCATCTCGCGAATCCCCGCGGGATCGAGCCCGTTGGTCGGCTCGTCGAGGATCACGAGCTCCGGGTCGCCGAGCAGTGCGGCCGCGATGCCGAGCCGCTGCTTCATCCCGAGCGAGTAGCGGCCGAACCGGTCGCCGGCCCGGTCGGCGAGGCCGACGAGCGCCAGCACGTCG
>JAOPZD010000309.1 GCA_025964295.1 Conexibacter sp. | reverse complement strand
GTAGGCTCACATGCGTGGACAAGGCGGAACTCGACCGGCGGTTCTCGGACCTGTACAGGGACCACCTGCGGGACGTCTACTCGTACTCGTACTACCGGGTGGGCAACCACCACGACGCGGAGGACCTGACCGAGCAGACGTTCCTGCAGGCCTACCGGCACTACGAGCGGGCGGTCGCGGAGACCGACGGGCGGCCGCTGCGGCCGTGGCTGATCCGGATCGCGCACAACCTCGCCGCGAACCTCTACCGGGACCGCTCGCGCAAGCCGCAGAGCCCGATCGAGGACTCCGAGACGCTGCGCACGACCCACACCACGGAGGATCTCGTGGAGGGACGCGACGAGCTGGCGCGAATCCTGGAGGGGGTCAAGGAGCTGCCGGACGACCGCCGCGAGGCGCTGATCATGCGCTTCGCGCTGGGGATGGACAACCGCGAGATCGCGCGGGCCATGGGGCGCACCGACGGCGCGACCAAGGTGTTGCTGCATCGAGCGATCAAGCAGCTGGAAGAGATCGTGGCCACGCGACAGGTCGGGGGGTGAGGACCAGATGAGCGAGACGTTCGGAGACTTCGAGCACCTGCTGAAGCGGGCGCTGACGCCGGTCGAGCCCCCGGCCGATATGAGCCTGCGCCTGGAGTCGACCCTGGCCGAGCTGACCGAGCTGGCCCAGGACCAGCTCGAGAGCTGGGAGCTGTCGACGATGCGCGATCCGCGCAACTGGGTGCGCCCGGTCGCGGCCGCCGCGATCGGGACGACGGCGGGCGCGGCGCTGGTGCTCCTGCGCGTCCGCCAGCAGCACCGCCGGCGCGCCGCCAAGTCCTCCGGGCCGATCGACCTCGCGGAGCGCACGCTGCACGCGGTCGCCGACGAGACCCGCAGGATCCTGGATCGCTGAACGCCCGAGAGTTGGCGCTTCGACGGTGATCCGGAGCATCGGCGCGCGCGTAGGAACAGGCCATGGCCGACCGCACGGACCTGAGCCTGCTCGCCGACGAGGATCTGATGCAGCTCGTCCGGCAGGGTGACGCCCGGGCCTTCGAGCTCGTCTACGAGCGCCACGCCTCCGCGGCGTTCTCGCTCGCCTACCGGATGACGGGCCGGCGCGCGGCGGCCGAGGACGTCGTCCAGGAGGCGTTCCTGTCGCTGTGGCGCTCCGGCGCGCGCTACGACCAGGCGCGCGGCTCGGTCCGGACCTGGGTGCTGGGCATCGTCCACCATCGCGGGATCGACGCCCTGCGGCGCAGCCTGCGCCACGACAACCGCCGCGCGAGCGACGAGGGCCTCGAGGAGCGCTTCGAGTCCGGGGAGCGCACCGACGTCCAGGCGGCGCGCCGCGAGGAGGCCGCCGAGGTCCGCACCGCGCTCGCGACGCTGCCCGAGGACCAGAGCCGGGCGATCGAGCTCGCCTACTTCGGGGGCTTCTCGCACTCGGAGATCGCGACCATGCTCCAGACGCCCGTCGGCACCGTGAAGGGACGCATCCGCCTCGGCCTGGAGAAGCTCCGCGGCCAGCTCGGCGACCTCATGGAGGTGCCGGCATGACCCGCTCGTGCCCGCATCGCGACGACGCCGGACCGTGGGTCCTGGGCGCGCTGGCCGACGAGGACGCGCAGGCGTTCGCGGCGCACCTGGAAGGCTGCGCGGAGTGCCGCGCCGAGGTCGCCGAGCTGCAGCCGGTGGCTGACGTGGTGCTGCCGATGGCCGCGCCGCAGATGGTCCCGCCGCCGGCGCTCAAGGCCCGGATCATGGCGGTCGTCGAGGCCGAGGCCGAGCTGCTGCGCGCGGCGGGGCCGGAGGCCGACCGCGCACCGGCGGGCGACCAGCGCTCCAAGCGCTCCGGGCGGTTCTTCCGACGCGCGCTCGGCCGCCTGGGCCCGATGCCCGCCGCGGTCATGGCGACCGCGCTGCTCGCGCTCGGCGTCGTCGCCGGCGTGCTGCTCAGCGGCGGCGACGACACCACCTCGCACCGCGGCTTCGGCCCGAAGGGGTCGCAGGTCGCGCTGCGCGTGACCGGCCAGCATGGCGAGCTCGACCTGCGCGGGATGCCCGCCGCGCCGGCCGGCCGCGTCTACCAGGTGTGGCTCGTCACCGGCCAGGGCCGGCCGCGCCCGACGCACACGCTCTTCTCCGTGCCGGCCGACGGGCGCGCGCGCGTGGAGATCCTCGAACCGCTGAAGGGCACCGACAAGGTGCTCGTCACGGTCGAGCCGCCGGGCGGCAGCCGGCAGCCGACGAGCGCGCCGGTCGTCGGCGCCAAGCTCGCTTAGGGGCGCCGAATGCGGCGCTGCTAGCGTGCGGCGCCCAGATGGCCACCTGCTACCGCCACACCAATCGCGAGACCGGCGTCGCGTGCTCGAACTGCGGGCGCCCGATCTGCCCGGACTGCATGACGGCCACGTCGGTCGGCATGCGCTGCCCCGAGTGCTCCAAGCAGCGCACGAAGGTCCACACGGCGCGGTCGATGAACGGCGAGCCGCGCGTGACGGTGGCGATCATCGTCGCCTGCGCCGTGCTGTTCCTGGGCTCGGGCGGGAGCATCGGGACCAGCAGCGTCGGCGGCGGGTGGATCTACCAGCACTTCGCGCTGTACGGCCCGCTGGTGGACGCCGGCGACTACTGGCGCCTGGTCACCAGCGGCTTCCTGCACAGCGGGATCTTCCACATCGGCTTCAACATGTACCTGCTGTGGCTGCTCGGCCAGCAGCTCGAGCGGCTGCTGGGATCCGCGCGCTTCGGGACCGTGTACTTCACCGCGCTGCTGTGCGGCTCGCTCGGCGCGCTGGTGCAGACGACCGAGTCGGTCGTCGTGGGCGCCTCGGGCGCCGTGTTCGGGCTGATGGGCGCGCTGGTCGTCGAGCAGTGGCGGCGCGGCTACGAGGCGTTCGGCGGCGGCCTCGGCGGGTTGATCGTCATCAACCTCGTGATCGGGTTCATCCCCGGGTTCAACATCGCCTTCGGCGGCCACATCGGCGGCCTGATCGGCGGCGTCCTGGCGGCGCTGGCCTTCCACCTCGGCGACCGGCTGCGCGCGCGCTGGCTGGGCTACGCGGCGTGCGTGGCGCTGTCGGTGATCGCCGTGGTCGTCTCCGTGGCGATCTCGGGCGACCCGCACAACATCAAGCTGTAGGGGTTCGACCCCTACAACATCACGCGGTGCACCCGTCCCGGCGCCTCCGGCACGCGGTCGGGGTGCAGCGCGAGGGCCAGCGTCTCCAGGCCGTCGACCAGCCGCGGGCCCGGCCGCGAGAAGTAGGCCGCGGCGTCGAGCGCCACGACCTCCTGGGCGCCGATCGCCCGCAGGCGGTCGCTGAACTGCTCGGCCTCGGCCAGCGCGCGCGGACCGTCGTAGCCGCAGGGGATGCAGACGACGACCTCGGGCTTGGCCGCCTCGATCGCCTCCCACGGCAGCTGCTCGCTGTGCTCGCCGGCGAAGCCGAGCAGGTCCAGGCCGCCGGCCAGCTCGATGATCTGCGGCGTCCAGTGGCCGGCGACGAACACCGGGTCGAACCACTCGATCGCGACGACCGGCCGGCGCGTGGCGCCCTTGACGGCGATCTTGACGCGGTCGACGCGGGCGCGCTGGCGGCTGACGAGGTCCAGCGCGGCGTCGCGGGCGCTCGTGGCCTGCGCGAGCGTCCGGATGTCGCCCATCGTCTCGCCGAACGTCTTGGGGTCCAGCGCGATGACCTCCGGGCAGGGGTCGAGCCTCTTGGCGACCTCCTTGACCTCGTCGTAGGAGACCGCGCAGACCGGGCACAGCTCCTGGGTGACGATCAGGTCGGGCTCGAGCTCGGCGAGCTTGTTCTCGTCGAGGAGGTAGATCGCCTCGCCCTTCTCGGTGCGCTCGCGCACGGCCGCGTCGATCTCGGCCGCGCTGAGGCCCGCGGGCAGCACGTCGCGGGTGACCTGCGCGACGTCCGCCACCGCGGGCGGGTAGTCGCACTCGTGGGTGACGCCGACGACGCTGTCGCCGAGGCCGAGCGCGTAGAGCAACTCGGTAGCGTGGGGGACCAGGCTCACGATCCGCATCGGAGACGAGGATATGGCAGACCTGCTGGCAGATCAGGAGATCGAGGAGCGCCTGGCCGACCTCGACGGATGGCGGCGCGAGGGCGATGCGATCGTCCGCGACCGCGAGCTGGGCGACTTCGCCGCCGCGATGGCCTGGGTCAACGCGATCGCCGACGAGGCCGAGGCCGTCAACCACCACCCCGACATCCTCGTCCACGGCTGGAACAAGGTCCGGCTGACGGTCACCAACCACTCCGCGGGCGGCCTCACGCAGGCCGACTTCGACCTGGCCGCGACGATCGACGCGCTGCCCGGCGGCTAGGCCCCGGACCGCGCTTTCGGCGACCGGCGCCGCGGCTGGTACCGTTCTGCCCGTCGCTCCATGAACGACGACCCCTCTCGAAGTAGCGCCGGGCTTGGACCCGGCCTCAGCGCGTGACCGTCCTGCTGCTTCTGGCCGTGGTGGTCTTGATCGCCATCAACGGCTTCTTCGTGTCCGCCGAGTTCGGACTCGTGCGCTCACGGCGCTCGTCGTTGCAGGAGCTCGCGGCTGACGGCAACGCTGGTGCCCGCCGCGCGCTGACGCTGCACGACGACCTCAACCAGTACCTGTCGGCCTGCCAGTTCGGCATCACGCTGGCCTCGCTGGGCATCGGCTTCCTGGGCGAGCCCGCGATCGCCACGATCTTCGAGCCGATCTTCGGCAACTTCTCCCACAACGTGAAGGTCGGGATCTCGGTGGCGATCGCCTACGTGATCGTCACCGGCACGCACGTCGTCCTCGGCGAGCAGGTCCCGAAGATCTACTCGATCATCCACCCGGACCGGATCGCGATCCTCGTCTCGCGGCCGCTGAAGGCGTTCAACACGGGGATGAAGCCGTTCATCTCGGTCCTCAACATGGTGTCCAACGCCATCCTGCGGCTGTTGCGCGTCGATCCCGACGCCGCCTCCGAGGAGGGCGCGACCCCCGAGGAGCTGCGGATCCTGATCGGCCAGGCGCGCGCGGGCGGCAAGCTCGACGCGGGCGAGGCCGGCATGCTCAGCGGCGTCTTCCACCTGCACGAGCAGGAGGCGCGCCAGGTGATGACGCCGATCCCGGCGGTCGTCACCGTCGACCTGTCGGAGGACGTCGAGACCGCGCTGCGCCGCTGCATCTCCTCCGGCCACACCCGCCTGGTCGTCACCGAGGACGACAACCGCGACCGCGTGCGCGGCATCGTGCACTCCAACTCGCTGGCGCGCTCGCTGATGGCCGAGGGGCCCAACGCGCCGCTGGACCCGCTCGTGCGCGAGGCGGTGATCGTCCCCGAGACCAAGGCGCTCGACGACCTGCTCGCCGACCTCCAGCGCCAGCGCTCGTCGATGGCCGTCGTCGTCGACGAGTACGGCCGCGTCGTGGGCATCGTCACCGTCGAGGACATCATCGAGGAGGTCGTCGGCGAGATCGACGACGAGACCGACCCCGCCGGCGGCCAGATCCGCCGGCTGGCCAACGGCGACTGGTTCGTCCGCGGCCACGTCGCGATCACCGACCTGCTCGACTACGGCGTCGAGCTGCCGGTCGACACCGACGCCTACAACTCGGTCGGCGGCTTCGTCTTCGCCGAGCTCGGGCGGCTGCCCAAGCGCGGCGACACGATCACCGCCGACGGCTACTCGATCCGCGTCGAGTCGGTCCGCGAGAACCGCATCGAGGCCGTCCGCATCCGCGAGCGCCGCGCCCAGCAGGGTGCGGTGTCCGGCGGCGAACAGCGCGACGGCTGACCGCAAGTTCCGCGGGCGGGCCGCGTTGGAGCCGGTGGAACGGGCCCCGGGACGTGGACGGACTGACCGGGGTTCTGCCGCACGGCTCGTGGGACAGCCCGCGGCTGAAGACATCGGGTGGGCCGGGGTGGGTCCGCCTGACACGCCTGGCGGGCGGTCGGTCTCTCCTCCTGGGAGCCGGCCGCCCGGAGCGTGACCTTCTCCTGCGGCGGCGTCGCGGCCTCCCTGGGTGGGGTCCGAAAATCGAACCGGCCCGCCTGAGGAGCGGGCCGGATCGTGCTTCTGGGAGGAGGTGCACGTGCGAGTACGTTCGCAAGGCGATTCTCTGCCTGCTTCCTGAAGCCGCCCTAAAGGTTCGGCGAGGGCGGACGCAGAGCCGATCTCAGGCCGTCGGGAGGGCCGCCATCCGGTCGATCCAGGCGGCCAGATGCGGGTGCTCGCCGTCGTTCAGCGCGAGGTGCTCGAGCAGGATCCCGTGGAAGAGGTCGTCGTCGTCCGGGTCGGCCGAGGTGGCGAAGCGCAGGAACGGATAGGCGCAGATGTCCGCGGCGCTCGGCGTGTCGCCGAACAGGTACGGCCGACCGGTGAGCAGCGCGTCGAAGCCGTGCTGCCAGCCGCGCAGCTGGGCGCCCCAGGCGACGATGCGCGGGTCGTCGTCGGGCGCCCCGGCCTGCCGCGCGGCGTCGATCGCGTTCGGCGGGACCTTCCAAACGCGGTTGAAGAAGTCCACGAACGCCCCGACCTCCCGGCGGCCGGCGGGATCGGCCGGATACAGCGGGTGCGGCTGCGGCCACGTCGCGTCGATCCACGCCACGATCGGCATCGAGTCGGTCAGCACCTGGCCGTCGTCGGTCTCGAGCACCGGGACGAGGTCCTGACCGGAGACGGCGCGCACGCCGGTGCGGTCGCCCGGCGCGTGCTGGACCCACTCGTCGATCGCGACGCCCTTGAGGCCGAGCGCGAGCGCGACGCGGTGGACGTTGGTCGAGTGGGGGATGGCGTGGATCCGCATGGCCGCGCACGATGCCGGACGCGCGGGTCAAGCGCGACTGCAGTCCTTGACGTCAGCCGTAAGCTGCGCTTCATGCTCGACGTTCGGAAGCTCCGCGTCCTGCGCGCCGTCGCGGAGCACGGCTCGTTCGCCGCTGCCGCGGCCGAGCTGCAGTACACGCCGTCGGCGATCTCCCAGCAGATCGCGGCGCTGGAGCGGGAGGCGGGCGCGGTGCTCGTCGAGCGCGGGCCGCGCGGGACGCGGCTGACGCAGGCCGGCGGCGTCCTGGACCGCCACGCCGCGCTCGTGCTCGGCCAGCTCGCCGCCGCGCGCGCCGAGCTCGACGACCTCGTCCGGCTGCGCGGCGGCGCGGTGCGACTGACCGCGTTCGAGTCGGCGTGGACCGCGCTCGTGCCCGCGGCGGTGTCGGCCTACCGCGAGCGCCACCCCGGCGTCGAGCTGCACCTCGCCGAGGCCGACCCGGTCG
>JAOPZD010000291.1 GCA_025964295.1 Conexibacter sp. | reverse complement strand
GATGCGGATGTGCTCGCGCAGGCGGCAGCACAGCGCGCCGTCGCCAGCGCTGTCGCAGTGCCTCGGGTGCGCTGGGAGGAAGCGGACCCCGAACCGCTGGGCGCGCCCTTCTTCGTCATGGATCACGTGGAGGGCCGGGTCCCGTCCACGGCGCCGACGTTCCACGCCGCCGGCTGGGTGACCGAGCTGGACCCCGGCTCCCGGCATGACCTCGCAGTCAACGGGCTGCGCTCCCTCGCGGCCATCAACCGCCTGGAGGGCCCCGAGTTCGCCGGGCTGCAGGCGGACGGCCCGGGCGCAGCCGGGCTCGAGCGCTACCTCGGATGGGTCGAGCGCTGGGCGTCGTGGGCAAGCGACGGAGACGTCCCCGAGCTGATCGCCAGTGCGCTCGTGGAGCTGCGAGGCGGGCGCCCCGACCGCCAGGAGACGGCCGTGAGCTGGGGCGACTGCCGTCCGGGGAACATGCTGTTCGGGCCCGACCTCGGCGTCCGCGCCGTCCTCGACTGGGAGCTCGTGACGCTCGGTCCACCCGAGCTCGACCTCGGGTGGTGGCTCATGATGGATCGGTGGTCCACCGACGGCTTCGGCGTCGCGCCCTTGCCGGGCTGGCCGACCCGGGCCGAGACGATCGACGTCTATGCCGGATTCCTGGGGCGTCCGGTCCGGGACGTGGCCTATTTCGAGCTGCTCGCGGCGACGCGCTACGCCGTCATCGGCGTGCGATCGACGAACATGCTCATCGCTGCGGGCGTCCTGCCCCGGGACACCGCGATGGGCACGAACAACCAGGTGACCCAGCTCCTCGCCGAGTTGATGGGGCGGCCGATCCCGGAGTTGAGCCGGGACCTCGCCCGCGTCATGGCCGCGCTGTCGGCGCCGTGATCACGCAGGGTCACCGCGCACGCGGCCCTCATCTTTATTCGAAACCAAAGTGGAGGTCATGATGGAGGAGTTCACAGGCAAGGTCGCGGTCGTCACGGGGGCCGCAAGCGGCATCGGACTCGCATTGGCCGAGCGTTTTGCCCAGGAGAGGATGAAGCTGGTCATCGCTGACATCGACCCGGAGCTGCCCGCGCTCGAGCAGCGGCTACGCGGCGAGGGCGTCGAGGTCCTCGCGGTGAAGACCGACGTCTCGGACGTCCGGCAGGTCGATGCCCTCGCCGCCAAGACGGCCGAGGCCTTCGGGACCGCCCATGTCGTGTGCAACAACGCCGGAACCGGTGGCCCGTGCGCGTTCACCGACCTCACGCTCGAGGATTGGGAGTTCCAACTCGGCGTGAACCTCTGGGGCGTGGTCTACGGGACGCGCGCGTTTCTGCCGATGCTGCGCGCCCAGGACGATGGACACATCGTCAACACGGCGTCCATGGGCGGCCTCATACACGGGCCCTTCATCGCGCCGTACAACGTCAGCAAGGCCGGCGTCGTCGCCCTGACGGAGACGCTCAGCAACGAGCTCGCGATGGAAGGCAGCCAGGTCGGGATCTCCGTCCTCTGCCCCGGCGCGGTGAACACGAACATGAACGACGAGTCCAACGTCCCCGACGACCGCAAGATGATCAACCGCCCGGCCGCGCCCGCCATAGAGCAGCTGCGCGAGTCACTGAAGGTGCACCTCTCGGAACACGGCCTCAGCCCAGCGGTGGTGGCCGACATGGTCGTCGCCGGGATCAAGGCGCGGCGCGTGCACATCCTCACGAACCCGGAGTTCTTCCCCCTCGTCACCCAGCGGTTGCAGGGGATCGTGGGCGAGGGTGACGCGGCGGCGCTCGAGCTCGGCGAGCTCGTGGAGCTGGCCGACCAGCGCAACCGCTGAGCGGACGCGAAACCGTCGGCGGTGCTCTCGGATCCGTGTCTGGTCACCGGCGCGTCCACCGGCATCGGACGCGCCACGGCCCGGGCCCTCCTCGCGAGGGGGGTCCCGGTGCTCGGCGGGGTGCGCCGGAAGCGTGACGCCGACGCGCTCACGCGCGAGGGCATCGAGCCGCTCCTGCTGGACGTCACCGATCCGGCTGCCCTCTCAGAACTCGCGGAGCGTTTCGCGGGCGGTCGCCTGGCAGGGCTCGTCAACAACGCGGGGATCATGGTCACGGGACCCCTTGAGGTGCTGCCGCTCAACGATCTGCGGAGCCAGCTCGAGATCGGTCTCGTCGGCCAGCTGGCGGTGACGCAGGCGGTCCTGCCCGCGCTCCGCGCCGCCCGGGGGCGCATCGTCAACGTCGGGAGCATCGGCGGACGCATAGACGCCCCGTATGGCGGCGCGTATACCGTCACGAAGGCAGCACTCCACTCGATGACCAGGGTTCTCCGGCAGGAGCTGAAGCCGTGGGGGGTCGACGTGACGCTCATCGTCCCCGGCTCCATCACCACGCCGATCTGGGGGAAGGCGGATGCACCTGATGGGGCCGACCGCCTCGCAGGACTCCGCCCCGGCGCACAGGCGCTCTACGGGCCGCAGATGACGGCGCTGCGAGAGATCATGGATTGGACTGCGGGCCATGGGATCCCGGCCGAGCGAGCCGGGGGCCTCATCGCCGATTGCCTGACGGGCCGCCGCCGACGCACCGTGTACACCCTCGGACCGGACGCCCGCCTGGAGTCGCTCTTGCATGCCCTGCTGCCCGCCCAGTGGTTCGATGGCCTCGTCAGGCGCGCCATGCGGATGCCCCGGACCGCGCCGCCTGGATGACCTCACCGCTCCCGGTCATGCGCAGCGCTCGAACAGCACCACCTCACACTCCGCTCGCTCGCGCACCTCGCCGCGGTCGGCGAGCAGGTCGAGCAGCCCGAGCGCCTCGCACAACATGAGGTACGCGAACGACATCGGGTGACGTTCCCCCGTCGCGTCGCGTGGTCTCCGGGACGCCTGTGCGAGCGCCCAGGCGGTCGCCCCGCCCTTGGGCATGATCTCCAGCAGTCGCTGCGCCCGGCGGTCCTGGTCCGCGAGTCGGACACGCGCGAGCGCGGCGGGATCGTCCACTACAGGACCGTGACCGGTGAAGCCGGTCCTCAGGCCCGACGCGGCGGTGCGCGCGAGCCCGGCGCGGTAGGTGGCAAGGCTCCTCGGCCGGCGCCGCGGGTCCGGAGGGGCCCCTCCTGGATCGATGATCACCGGAGATGGGGCAAAGGCCAGCAGGTGGTCTCCCAGCATCGCCCAGCCGTCGTCGGCCGCGACGAACAAGGTGTCGGTGGAGCAGTGTCCCGGCCGCAGCGTCACCTCGAGGCTGTGGCCACCCGCGCGCACGATGTCGCCGTCGGCGAGCACGTCGTCGACGGTGAGCGACACCTGCCAGCTCGCGGCGTCGGCCGCCGCCGCGCCGACCTCCCCCGTCTCGGCTTCGCCGGCGCCATGGAGGTGGAGCATCGCCACCTGCCAGGCGTCATCGAGCGCTCGGGTCGCGACCACGTCAGCGAGTCGTGCCGCCGTCGCGGCGTGCGCGGCGATCCGGCACCCCGACCGGGCCTGGATCTCAGAGGCGAGGCCGACGTGGTCGACGTGGTGGTGCGTGAGCACGACAAGCTCAAGGTCGGCGACGCGGACTCCGTGATCCCCAAGCGCTTCATCGAGTGCGCGTGCAGCCGGGGGCCACCCCAGACCCGTGTCGATGAGCGTCAGCGGGTCTCCCGGCAGCAGCCACGCGTTCGCGGTGCCGACCGGGAACGGGAGCGGAAGAACCAGGGGCAGCGGGCGCCGGGCCCCGTGCACCTCAGGCCGCCACGACCACGGAGCCCTCGAGCACCGGCCGGTCGTCCACCACCGCTCGGACGTCGAGCGCGACCAAGCCCGACTCAACGCTCGTCACGCGGCCGGCACAGACCACGCGGTCCCCGGCGAAGACGTTGCCCTGGAAACGCACGGCGACTCGGCGCAGCGTCGCGACGCCCCCCGACCAGCGCATCACCATGTCGAGAAGATAGGACAGGTTCGTGGGCCCTTGGTTCACCGGCCGGTCACCCATCCCGAGCGCCCGGACGTGGTCTGCGTCGAAGTGGATCGGGTTCGGATCCTGCAGCAGGGCGGCCATCAGCTTCATCTTCTCGGCGTCGACGCTCTCGATGGTCAGCCCGGGCAACTCGTCTCCGACCTTGACGACCGCGAGGCTCACGGTCGTTCCTCCCGCCGCGGGAACACGAAGCTCGTCGTGCTCGTCGCCAGAGGCTCCCCTGCTTCGGCGTCACGGACCCGAAGCTCCAAGGTCGCGATGTCGAAGACGCCGGCGCGGCGTCCCGCTTTTCGCACGACCTCGGTGATGCCGCCCTCCACGCGGTACTCGCGGTCGATCTCCAGGGGTCCGCGGAACACGAAGCTCTGCTCGCCGAGCATCACACCGGAGTCGGAAGGACCCTCGAACAGGTCGAAGATCTCCTGGAAGCCGACCCCGGCCCCCTGGACCGCGGCGAAGTAGGCCAGCGTCGGGTGAACGTACGGCCCCGGGGGGTCATCGCACGCGACCGCATCGCACCAGAGGTGGTTCATCCACGCAGGCACAACCGCCGTCCCTCCCGGGAAGCGGTGGCCAGCGATGTGCGCGTAGGGACCGTCGGGCATGCGACGCAACGTACCTGAGATGGGTAGGATAGTCCAACCGTTTGTTTGATAACCCATGAGAGGACGCGAATCATGCCGAGTGGCCCCCTGGCTCACATCTGCCTGTTGGTCTCTGACCTGGACCAGGCGATGGCGGACTGGACGAAGATCCTCGGGGTTCTCGACCCCCAGCAGCTCGAGGATCCGATCGTCCGCTACGACGACTTCGAAGGCGGGGATGACGAGATGCGCTGGGTGACCTTCGTGGCCGGCCATGGTGCAGAGATCCAGCTCGTCGAGCCTGCTGCCGATACGCCGCTCGGCCGTCGCCTCGCCAAGCGGGGCGAACACGTACACCACATCTGCTTCACCACCGACGACGTGCCAGAGGCCGCGAAACGCCTGGCCGCAGCAGGGCTGGAGGTCGACGCCGACAACACCTACTCCGACCCCGGACTCCCGTGGCAGCACTGGACATGGGTCCTCCCATCGTCCGCCCATGGGGTCCTCGTGGAGATCGCCCGGCCGTACAAGGCCGTGGCCGGCAAATGGGAGGCCGGCTCGCCAGCCTGACCGAGCGCGCCGGTCGTCCCGAGCGGGAGGCCAATTCGTCCTCAATCCGACTACCGTCTGGTAGGCTGAGTCCATGGCTACGGCATCGCAGCCGGGGAGGAACGGGCGACACCGCTCGCCGCAGACCGTCGCACCGCACAGCCGGGGGCGCGACCGCGAGGTGCTCGACGCCGCTGCTGCCGTGTTCGCGCGCAGGGGCTATTCGGCATCGACCGTGCAGGACGTGGCCGACGCGCTCGGGATTCTCAAGGGCAGCCTCTACTACTACATAGACACGAAGGAGGATCTGCTGTTCTGCCTCCTGGAGGAGGTGCACGAGGCGGCCGAGATCCTGCACGCGGAAGTCGCCGCCGCCGAGCAGTTGAGCCCGCTTGGGCAGCTGCTGCTGTACGTCCGCCTCCAGGTCACCTGGAACACGGCCAACCTCGTGAAGATCTCCGTCTACTACAACGACCTGCGGCAGCTGAGCAGCCCGCGCCTGTCCGACCTTCGCCGCCGGAGCAAGGCGCACGAGCAGTTCATCGTCGACCTCATCGACGCCGGTCAACGGCGTGGAGAAATCATCGACGACGTGCCGCCGACGCTCCTCTCCCACCAGGTGCTCGCTGTCGTCATCTGGCCGTACCACTGGTTCCGGCCCCGCGGTCCGCTGCCCGCCGGCGACCTCGTCGCCGCCTGCGCCGAGTTCGTGCGGCGCGGCCTCGCTCGGAGCCCTGCTCCGTGACCGAGGTCGACACCAAAGCCCGAGCGGAGGCGCTGCGCGCCGTCATCGTGGAATATTTCGCCTGCGTGAACGGCGAGGATCGGGAGCGCCTGGCCGATCTCTGGGCGGCGGACGGCGAGTTGCGGGCGGTGGGCGCCCGACCGCGGGTCGGCCGGGTCGCCGTCATGGACTACTTCGCGAAGATCTTCGACCCGTGGCTCCATCACCATGACGAGCCCACGCGCATCGTCGTCGCCGACGGTGAGAGCACCGCGGTGGCCGAGGTGACGTTCCATGGCACGACGCACGACGGGCGGCAGGTGCGCTTCGACGCCGTCGATGTCTTCGACCTGCTGGACGGGCGGATCCAGCGCCTGACCAGCTGGTACGACATCGACTACGTGCGCCGCTCGCTCAAGCCGGCCGCTTGACCGGGCCCGCCCCTGCCGGAGGCTGGGCCGGGAACGGTGGGGTCACGCCACGCGCTGGGAGGCCGACCACCTGATCGAAGCGGTCCTCGGCGAGGGCGGCGGCGGGTAGGTCGACACCGAGCTCAGCCCCGAGGCGGAGGGCAGCGAGCAGATCCTTGTGCGCGAATCCGGCCATGCGCTCCCGACGCGCCTGATCCTCCGGGCTCTGGGCCGGCTCGAGGTCGGGCCGGAACCCCCGCTTGAGGATTGCCGTGGACCCTCCGGTCCAGCGGTCGCTCGCATCGGCGATCGCGATCAGCTTCTCCACGCTGACTCCGGCGGCCGCCGCCAGCCGCGCCGCCTCCCAGGCAACGTGGCACCCGGCGAAGTAGAGGAGGTTGCGCGCGAGCTTCGCCTGCATGCCGGTGCCGAGCGGCCCGGTGTGCACCGTGGGGTCTGAGAACGCCGCGAACATCTCACCCAGACGTGCGACCGCCTCGCCTGGGCCACCGACCATGGCGACGATCGAATGGCGCTCCAGCGCCTGGGGCCCGCCGGTCACGCCGCAGTCGAGGACCGTGACCCCGTGGGTCCGGCATGCGGCGTCGGCCCACCGGATCGTGTCGAGGGTGACGGTGCTGAGGATGACCACGTCACCCATCGACGTCTCCCCGGTGAGCAGGCCGGACGGGCCGGTCAGCACCTCACGCACCTGCGCGTCGTCGAAGACGGCGACAAGGACGACATCGGCCTGCTCGGCCACGGCTCGTGGGGACTCGACGCCGGCCCCGACATCGGCGTAACGCGCCTGCGTCTCCGGGTTCACGTCGTGGAAGACCACACGGAAGCCCGCGGCCGCCAGCGAACGCGCGACCCCGCCCCCGATCGCGCCGAGCCCCAGAACGCCGATGTGACGAGGCGCATCCATCCCCTGCTCCTTGCTTTGACTACCGGCCGATTGGTAGTCTAGTGCCATCCGTCGGCCAGGTCCGCTCTCTCGTGCCTGTCGGCCACCCCGGCGAAGGACACCACATGAACGGCGCTCCCCTTGACCACCACCGGTAGCCCCTCGTTCTGGGACACGACCGACCGCGAGCCCTACGCGTTCTACGAGGAGGTGCGTCGGCAGGGCGAGGTCGTCTGGGACCCGAACATGCGGGCCTGGCTCGTGGTGTCATCGGCCGCTGCCCGGTTCGTGCTGCGGAACGACGACCTCTTCCAGCACCCCTACCTGACGATGGACGCGGGCGAGACCTACCTGAAGATCCGCTCGGGCAACAAGCGCTCGATGATGTTCCTCCGCGGCGACGAGCACCGGGCCATGCACCGGTGGTGGATCCGGGAGCTGCTGTCGCCGGCTGCCGTCGAGCGGTACCGGCCCAGCGTCGTGGAGCCGGCGGTGGATCGGATCCTCGACAGCCTCCGGGGGCGTACCGCCTTCGACCTCGTCGACGACTACGCCGAGCGCATCCCGGTCGCCGTCTTCGCGAATCTGCTCGGCTTCGAGGACCGCGGCGACGCGTCCCTGGCGAACCTGAAGGAGCTGAACGACCACATCGGTGCGTTCGCGAGCGTCGCGAACTCGCTCCGCTTCGAGGGCGACGATCCCGATCCCGAGCACGTGGCCATCGCCGCTCGCGCCGTGGCCGCGGGCGATGAGCTGAATCGCATCCTGACGCCGATGATCGAAGCTCGCCGGGACGGCGCGGGGGACGACTTCATCAGCCGTCTGTGGGCCGGCGGCCACACCGTCTTCGCGGACTGGAACGACCTCGACACCCTCGACGCCTGCCGCCGACTGCTCTTCGCCGGCATCGACACCACCACCCACGCCATCGCCAACGCGCTGCACATGTTGTTGAACGACCCGGCCCTCATGGCGACCGCTCGCGGGGCGTCGCCGGAGATCCTCCAGCGGCTTGCGGACGAAGCGCTCCGGCTGAACGGCAGCGTGCAGTTTCGTCCCCGTCGCGCCACCGCGGCGACGACCGTGGGCAACCAGGACATCGCGGAGGGCGACATGCTCATCGTCCTCCTGCTCGCGGCCAACCGCGACCCCGATCGGTACACCTGCCCGCACGAGGTGCGCCTGGATCGCGAGACCCCACGCGACCACCTGGCCTTCAACTACGGCCCCCGGGCCTGCCCGGCGGCAACCCTCGCGCGCCTCGAGGTGGTCACCGCCATCAGGGCGGTGCTCGCCGCGTTCCCGGAGCTCCGCAGCGACGCCGACGCCGCACCGGCAGCGTTCACCGGCTTTCTCCTGCGCTCGCACCGTCCCCTGAACGTCCGGGCCGGAGGCTGTTGATGACGGATGTCGTCCCTTCCCCAGGGGAACGGTTGCGGCGGGAGATCCTGGGTGACGAGCACGCGGACGAGGTCCGGGACGCACAGGGCTTCGGGAGCGCCTTCGGTGACCTGGCGACCCGCTACGCGTGGGCGGAGGTGTGGGCCCGGCCGGGGCTCGACCGGCGGACGCGGAGCGCGGCCACGATCGCGAGCCTCGTCGCCCTGGACCGGCCGGTGGAGCTCGCGCTGCACGTGCAGGGCGGGCTGCGCAACGGCCTCACCGTGACGGAGATCGAGGAGCTGCTGCTCCAGAGCGCGGTGTATTGCGGGATGCCCGCCGCCCGCGCAGGCTTCCGGGCCGCGCAGCCGGTGATCGACGCGTGGCAGGCGTCGCCCACCCCGGCCGCCACGTTCCTCGGGCTCCTGGAAGACGCTGCAGCCCGCCGCCCGGATGGGCCCGCGCTGGTCTTTCCGGACACGCGGAGGACCTACGGAGACCTTGTCGAGGCCGCCGGGTGGCGTGCGCGCGAGCTCCGAGCCCTCGGCATCCGGCGCGGGGATCGGTTGGGCATCCTGATGCCGAACAGCGCGGAGCTCGTCGAACTGCTGGCGGGAGCGGCGAGCATCGGGGCGGTCGTCGTCCCCATCAACACCCGCTTCAAGGCCGCCGAGATCCTCCACGTCCTGCGCGACGGGCGCCTGCGCGCGCTGCTCACGACGAGCGCGGTCGACGACCACGTCGACTTCAAGGCGCTGCTGCACGAGGCGCTGCCGGGCCTGAGCGCGGCTCCCGATCTGACCGCGCTGAGCCTCGCCGAGGCACCTGAGCTGCGTGCGGTCGCGCTCATCACGGACGAAGGGGCACCCGGCATGCTGGGGGGATCCACGCTGCGTCGGATCGCCGAGGCACAGGACGCGTACCCCCCCGCCCGCTGCCCTTCCGGGGCCGACCCGTTTCTCATCATGTACACGTCGGGGACCACGGCAAAGCCGAAGGGCTGCGTGATCAGCCACGGCGCGCTCGTCGAGAACGCCCGCGCCATCGTCGAGCGGTTCGCGCTCAGCCCCCAGGATCGGTTCTGGGATCCGCTGCCGATGTTCCACATGGGCGGGATCCTGCTCCTCACGGCGGTCTTCGGGGCCGGGGCGACGTTCATCAGCCAGAGTCACTTCGATGCGGACGAGGCGGTGAGGGTCATCGAGGCCCACGCCCCGACCGTGCTCTACCCCACCTTCCCGACGATCACGACGACGCTTCTGCATCATCCGCGCTTCGATCCCGCATCTCTGCACGAGGTCCGCATCATCGTCAACATCGGCCCGGCCGAGATGCAGCACCGCATCCAGGCGGCGCTGCCGCAGGCGACGCTGCTCAGCGCGTACGGGATGACGGAGCTCTGCGGCACGGTGGCGTACAGCGCGCTGGACGACACACTCGAGCAGCGCACGACGACGTGCGGGAGGCCACTGCCGGGGTGGGAGGTGCGCGTCGTCGATGCCGTGACCGGCGAGCCGGCGCAGGCCGGGCATTCGGGCGAGCTCCTGGTCCGCGGGCGGTGCCTGTTCGACGGGTACTTCGGCGACGATGCCCAGACCGGGGCGCCCGTCGACGAGGAGGGGTTCTTCCACACCGGGGACCGCTGCTCGATCGACGCCGACGGCCTGCTCGTGTTCGACGGCCGCCTGAAGGACATGCTGAAGGTCGGCGGCGAGAACGTGTCGGCGCTCGAAGTGGAGTCGTTCCTGTTGACGCATCCGGCGGTCAAGCTCGCGCAGGTCGTCGGGGTCCCGGACGATCGGTACGTCGAGGCGCCGGCGGCGTTCATCGAGCTCGTGCCCGGCACGTCCCTCACCGAGCAGGACGTCATCGACTTCTGCAGCGGGCAGATCGCCCGGTTCAAGATCCCGCGCCATGTCCGGTTCGTCACCGAGTGGCCCATGTCTTCCACGAAGGTCCAGAAGTTCCGCCTGCGCGATCGGCTCATCAGCGACCTCGCGGCTTGACCGCAGCATCCATGGCGTATCCCCGGAGGATGAGATGGCTGTAGCGAAGGCGGAGCCGACGACGTTGCGAACGAGCGGGTTCAGGCACTACGTCGCCGGAGCCTGGGTGGAGCCCGAGGGCGCCGAGCTCGTCCCGGTGGTCAACCCGGCCACCGAGGACGTCATCGCCCGCGTTCCCCGTGCCACGGTGCCGGAGGCGGAGCGCGCTATCGGTGCGGCCCGGAATGCGTTCGACGACGGGCCCTGGCCCCGGATGTCCCCCAAGGAGCGAAGCGTCGTGATCCGGCAGCTCGCGGACGGGCTTCGTCGCCGCCGCGACGACATCGCTGACATCCTCGTCCAGCAGGGCGGCTGCACGATCACGCAGGCCCGCGGGATGCAGTGCCACCTCCCGATCGAGTGGGTGTCGGAGCTTGCCGACATCGCGGAGGCGGATACGCAGATCGCGTCCGCGACCTTCGGCGGCGGGCCGTGGCCGGGGCCCCCCACGGGGTTTGGCACGAACCTCGTCGTGCGGGAGCCGGTCGGGGTCGTCTCCGCGATCACCCCGTTCAACTACCCGTTCCTTCTGAACCTCCAGAAGGTCGCGCCGGCGCTCGCGGCCGGCTGCTGCGTGGTCCTCAAGCCGACCGCTTACACCTGCCTTGACGCTGTCGTCATCGCGGAGATACTCGACGCTGAGACCGACCTGCCCCCGGGCGTGTTCAACCTGCTGCTCGGCGGGCTCGGTGACGTGGGCGAACTGCTTGCGTCCCACCCGTCCGTCGACGCCGTGTCCTTCACCGGGAGCACGGCGGTGGGGCAGAAGGTCATGGCCGCCGCGGCGCCGACGGTGAAGCGGGTCATGCTGGAGCTCGGAGGCAAGTCGCCGAACATCGTGCTCGATGACGCGGACCTCGACAAGATCGAGGACGGCGGCCTGGTGATACGTCACTGCGGCCAGGGCTGCGGGCACTGGACGCGCGTCCTCGTGCACGAGTCCCGGCACGACGAACTGGTCGAGCTCATGTGCCGGCGGGCGGCGGAGGTTCGGGTCGGCGATCCCTCTGACCCCTCCACCGTCATGGGCCCGCTCGCGAGCGCCGATCAGCTGCGCCGCGTCGAGGAGTACGTGCAGGCCGGTGTCGACGCCGGAGCGACGCTGGTCGCCGGTGGAGGCCGGCCGCCGGACCGCCAGCGCGGGTACTTCTTCGAGCCCACGATCTTCACCGACGTGCGCAACGACATGCGCATCTGCCAGGAGGAAATCTTCGGACCGGTGGTCACGGTGCAGGCCTTCGGCGACGACGAGGAGGCGATCCGCATCGCCAACGACTCGGTCTACGGGCTCAACGGCGCGGTATGGACAAGGGACCTCGCGCGCGGGCTGCGGATCGCCGCACGGCTGCGTACCGGCACGGTCGTCGTCAACGGGCGCGGCAGTGGCCGGCAGGCGCCGTACGGCGGCTACAAGCAGAGCGGCATCGGTCGTGAGTTCGGCGTCTGGGGCTACCACGAGTTCCACGAGCTGAAGGCGATCAACTTCACGGCCTGAGGGCACCGCCGCCGGAGCGGGACGGCGGAGCGCCGGCGCCGACAGGCGGATTTGAAGCTTTCGGGGGCGTGTTGTACAGTCCGGGTCCTACCAAACGTTTGGCTACACCCGCCCACTGAGGAAAGACCGCCATGTCAGAAGTCATCGAACCCGCCGTCTTCCGGCGTGTCCTCGGGCACTTCCCGACCGGCGTGGCGGTGGTCACGGCGATCGACGAGGACGGCGTCCCGGCGGGCCTGGCGGTTGGCTCGTTCAGCTCGGTCTCGCTCGACCCGCCCCTCGTGTCCTTCGCCGCCACGAGGACGTCGTCGAGCTTCGCGGGCATACGCACGGCAAGCTCGTTCGCCGTCAACATCCTGTCGTCCAGCCAGGAGGACCTCTGCCGTCGATTCGCGACTCCCGGCATCGACAAGTTCGCCGGGATCGACTGGCATCCGGGCCTCACGGGGGCCCCGCTGCTCGAAGGCGTCGTGGCGTGGGTCGACTGCGAGTTCGAGGCGGTCCACGAAGCCGGTGACCACTACATCGCACTCGGCCGGGTGCTGGCGCTGGAGGCCCCCTCGCAGGCGGAGCCGCTGGTCTTCCTGCGCGGCGGCTATGGGCGCTTCGACGACGGCACGCCACCGCCGGCCCGCGCAGACGCGGCAGTCCTCGAGCAGCTGAGACTCGTGGACCTCGTGCGGGACGAGATGGAGCAGCTCGCCGCCCACACCGGCCTCGAGAGCATCGCAGTGGGGCGCGCAGACGGTGACCTCGTCCTGCTCGGCCGCGCGGGCCGGACCACCGGCGAGGCACTCGGCGCTCACGTCGGCCAGCGGCTGCCGTTCGTGCCGCCGCTTGGCACGCTCTTCGTCGCCTGGGAGGACGAGCCGACTCTCCGAGCCTGGATCGACCGCCATCCGGCCTCTGCGAACGCCGAGCCCGCGCTCCGCCGCATGTCGGCCCTCGTGCAGCAGCGCGGGTGGTCCCTCGTCCTGTCCAGCGAGCGGCAGAGCGCGCTCGAACGGGCGATCGCGCGCGTCGCCCGGCGCCCGCTCGAGGCGTCGCATGCCCGCAGCGTTCACCAGGCTGCCCTCGACGTCCTGCCGTCGAGCCAGGCGCACGAGCCGTTGCTGACCGAGGACGATCAGCTGCTCGACGTGAGCCATCTCGGGGCCCCGGTGCGCGACGCTCAGGGGAGGGTCCTGCTCGAACTGGCGCTCACCCTCTTCCCGAACCCCGTCTCGGCGGACGAGCTCGAGGGCTACCGGTCCGCGCTGCTGGAGTCAGCGGCCCGGGCAACGTCAGCCGTCGCCGCAGCGGCGCTGTAGCCGCCCTGCAGGGCCCCTGTTCCCCCGGGCGCCCGCCTGGTGGCGACGGACCACCCCCGGGCCGGCCCCGGACCGGCCCCGGACCGGCGTCATCCCGTCGGGACAGACCCCGACTCGGCAAGCTCGACCAGGACGTCGGCCAGGTGCTCCGGCGAGTGGATGAACGGCGAATGCCCTCCCGGCATCTCGATCACGTTCGCCCCGAGGCTGCGAGCGACGCGCCTGGACCACGACGGGTTCACGCAGAGGTCGTCACGCATGATCACGTACGTGGTCGGGACGTCGGGCCAGCGCGTGGACGGCGGCGACTCGGTCAGCACCGTCGTCGCCCTCGGCCGTAGCTGGTCCCACGCCCACCTTGCGTCCTCCTCGGTGCAGTCGGGATAGAAGTAGCGACGCGCGACGTCCCACGTGCATTCCCCTCGTGTCTCCTCACCCTCGCTCTTCTTCGTGATCGGGATCGTCACCGCACCCTGGCCGTCGGCACTCTGCAGGTAGTCGATGAACCGCTGGCCGGCCTGCGGGACCACGGCCCCGACAAGCACGAGATGACGCACGGGGATCATCTCGGCGACAGCCGGCACGCATAACCCGCCGAGCGAATGGGCGACGACGATCGTGCCATCGCCTCCTTCGGGTAGCGCATCCACGACGGCACGCGCCCACTCCCGAGCCCCAGCTGCCGGATCCTCCATCGGCAGGTCCGGAGCGACCGAGCTGAGACCGCCCGCCGCAAGGGCATCCTGGACACGGCCCCAGCACCAGCCGCCATGCTGACCGCCGTGAATCAGGGCAACCGTCGTTACGCTGGACCCCATTCGACGAGGACTCCTTTCGAGGATTCGGCCTACGAGGGCGCACCGGGAACCCCGACGCTCGACCTCAGCCTATACCACCAAACAGCCGGTAGTCGAGTACTAGTTCAGAGCGGTCGCTGACCGGCTTCTGGCGGCTGGCCGAGCGGGGGATCGCGGCCCTATATATATCGACCAACCGATTGGCTTGTCGTCGAACCGCCGGGCCATTACCCTGACGCCGTGATCACCACGACGCGGATCCAGGATGACCGCCGTGAGTGCGACGGGCTGACGGTCTTCGGGCACGGGTACGCGCCCCAGGCCGCGATGCTCGTCGCCCGCCCTGAACCGCGAGATCGCCGCGCGCCCTGTCTCTCCGAGACCACGGTGAAGTCCCACGTCCGCCGGATCCTGCGCATGCTCCGCGCCGTCAGACGCGCTGGGGCCGTCGACCGCCACCACCGACCCGCTAGCGAGTAATCGAATGCAGACACCCCAGCCCACAAGCACCGCCGCCGCAGGCGACATCCTCTGGACCCCGTCTGCCGAGGTCCGCGAGGCATCGGCCATGACCGCGCTCATGCGCGACGTCGGCGTGGCGGACTACGAGGCGCTGTGGCGCTGGTCGGTCGAGGACGTCGGCCGGTTCTGGGGGCTGCTTTGGAAGCGCTTCGACATCCAGGCCGACGGCGACCCGTCCGTCGCCCTCGCCGACGCGACGATGCCGGGCGCGCGCTGGTTCCCGGACGTTGCGCTGTCGATGCCCGAGCACGTCTTTCGCGGTCGCGACGGCGACGCAGTCGCGATCCGCTTCGCCGGCGAGGGCGTCCCGCTCACCGCCTGGACCTGGGACGAGCTGCGCGCGGAGACCGGCCGCGTACGGGTGGGCCTGCAGAGGATGGGGGTCGGCCGCGGGAACCGTGTCGTCGGCTACCTGCCGAACGGCCCGCACACGATCGCTGCCTTCCTCGCCGTCGCCTCGCTCGGCGCGACGTGGTCGTGCTGCTCGCCGGACTTCGGCACCCGCACCGTCATCGACCGTTTCGCGCAGATCGAGCCCGTCGTCCTGCTCACCTGCGATGGCTACCGCTACAACGGCAAGGCGCACGACCGCACCGCCATCGCGGACGAGATCGCCGCCGCGCTCCCGACCCTGAAGCACACCGTCCGCCTGCCGTACCTCGGCCGGCGCGGCAACTGGGACGATGCATTCCCCCCGACCGACGAGCCCCTGCAGTTCGAGCGGGTCCCCTTCGACCACCCTCTGTGGATTCTTTACAGCTCCGGCACCACCGGGCTGCCAAAGGCGATCGTCCACGGCCACGGCGGCATCCTGCTCGAGCACCTGAAGGTCTGGCGGATCGGCCAGGCCGTTGGGCCCGAGGACCGGGTCCTGTGGACCACCACGACCGGATGGGTCATGTGGAACCTCGTGGTTGGCGTGCTGCTCTCCGACGCGTCGATCGTCATCTACGAGGGCAGCGTCGCCCACCCTGACCTCGACGTCCTCTGGCGGCTGATCGACGAGGCGGGCATCACCGTCTTCGGGACGGGCGCCGCCTACCTGCACGGCTGCCTCAAGGCCGGCCTCCCCCCCAAGCAGGACCACGACCTCTCCCGGCTCCGAGCTGTGGGGTCGACAGGGTCGCCGCTCTCCCCGGAGGGCTTCTGCTGGGTCTACGACCACGTCGGCCCCGATACCTGGCTGTTCTCGACCTCCGGCGGAACCGACATCGCCAGTAGCTTCGTCGGGGGGTGCGACATCCTCGCCGTCCGCGCCGGCGAACTGCAAGCCCGCTGCCTTGGCGTCGCAGCCGAGGCGTGGGACGACGACGGACGCGCCCTCGTCGACGAGGTCGGCGAGCTGGTGATCACGAAGCCGATGCCCTCGATGCCCGTCGGCTTCTGGAACGACCCCGGCGACGTCCGCTACCGCGAGTCCTACTTCGAGCACTTCGACGTGCAGCCGCCCGTCTGGCGTCAGGGCGACTGGGTCCGCATCACCCAGTCGGGCTCCTCGGTCATCTACGGGCGCAGCGACTCGACCATCAACCGTGGCGGCATCCGCATGGGCACCGCCGAGATCTACGCCGCAGTCCTCGCGCTCGACGCGATCACGGACGCGCTCGTCGTCGACGTACCCCCACCCGACGGCAACGCCGACTCGCGCATGAGCATGTTCGTCGTCCTGTCCGACGGCGCCGTCGTCGATGATGCCCTCACGAAGCAGGTCATCGCGGCCGTCCGTCGCGACGCCTCGCCGCGCCACGTACCCGACGAGCTCATCGCCGTCCCGGAGATCCCGCGAACCCTCACCGGCAAGGTTCTCGAGGTCCCCGTCAAGAAGCTGCTCATGGGCCGCGACCCGGAGACCGTCGTCAGCCGCGACGCGCTCGCGAACCCCGAAGCCTTCGACTGGTTCGTCCAGCATGCGCGGAACACCGGCCCAACCGCGCCCTCAGACTCCTAGCCCCTTCGCGATTCGAACCGCTGACCCCTTCATTACGAGCCCGCTGAACGATCGTTCATACGTCGTGCCGAACTCGTTGATGCCCCTGCAAATCAGCACACTGTGCCGATTGGTCATGGCGGCACTGTACAACGCAGAATCGGCCTCTGGGACCCCGCTTGCCCCCCGGAATCCCCCAGCCGCTGCAGACCGTGCCATCTAGTAGAACCGAGTCGCGCGCACGACGCAAGAGGACCGCACCGGACCGGCGCGAACGGCGCTCGCCGCTGCTGAACCTCGGTACTCGAAGACGTGCCTACCCCTGACTTGAACTAGACGCGAAAGTCAGGCGGCTCGACCTGCAGCGCGAGTCCCGACATACTCGCCGCGTGGAAGACGAGCACGATCGCGCCGTTCGACTCGCCGCATTCGATCGTGCTCGCGAGCTGTCGCGCCGGTACACCGACCTGGTCCCGCTCGACGCCCTCAGGGAAGGGTTCCAGTTCGACGGTCGTCGGATCAGCTTTGGTTCGTTCTACAGCGGGATCTTCCGCCCGAAGGAGCTGCATGGGCCGGCGGCACTTGCACTCGTGACTGCACCGCCATCAGTGGGAAAGCCGGCGCCGTACGAAGACACCTACGACGAGGGGAACGGACAGTTCACGTACCGCTTCCGCGATGCCGGCAGCTCGTCGCACGGAGCTCTCCAGCAGGCAGAGTCCGACAACCGCAAGCTCATCGAGGCGTACGAGCGTGGAGTGCCAGTCCTGTACTTCCGCGGCATCGCCCCAGGCCAGTACACCCCGATCGCTCCCGCGTTTGTGACCAGCATCGACACCGCTTCCCGCACCGCGTCTCTCGAAGTTGGCCTCCCCATCTCAGACACCACACCCGCGGGACTTGTGAGCAACGAGGACACCCGTCGCTACGCGACGCGCGAGGCCGCCTACCGACTGCACCAACACCGCTTCCGCCGCGCGGTCCTGCAGGCCTACCGAACCCGGTGCACGATCTGCTCGCTCAAGGAGGCGTCGCTCCTTCAGGCCGCCCACATCATCGAGGACCGCGACCCACTTGGCGGCGCCACCGTTGTCAACGGCCTCGCGCTCTGCGCCATCCACCACCTCGCCTACGACCGCAACCTGCTCGGCATCGACCCCAACGGCGTCGTGCACATCCACGAACGCCTGCTCCACGAGATCGACGGCCCCATGCTCAAGAACGGGCTCCAGCACTTCCACGGCGCTCACATCCTCCAGCCGGCACGGCCGCCCGACCGGCCCGACCGCGATCGCCTCGCTCGCCGGTTCGAAGCATTCGGTGCCGCGTAGCCGGCCCCGGCCTGCGGAGGCGCCGGCTCACGCTCATCTGCGCGCGTCAAGCTGGCTGCGCGACGGAACATCCGGAACGGACATACGTCCAATCGGGTTCTGTGTCTCGAAGACCGATGGGCAAGTGATGCAGACCGACACGCAGGCCGGCGGCGGCGCTCGTGACGTACACGCGCGCCTCGAAGCGGCGCGCCTCAGGCGTCTAAAGGCCGACGGGGCCACTGACGAGGAGCTGCTCGCCGCTCTCGATAGCGGCCCTGCTCACGAACGAGCCTGGATCATCGGCGCGGACGGTGAGCAGGCCGTCGGCCTGGTGCTGAACGAGTGGTCAGCGGTTTGCGGCTTCGGGGTCCTCCACGACCTGACCATTCCCGGCCGGCGATCGAACATCGACCACGTCACGGTTGGCAGCGGCGGAGTGACCGTCGTCGATACAAAGACCTGGACGGGACCGGTCAAATTCACGCGGTCCGGTCTGCGCGTCGGCCGCTACGGCAAGCGCAAGGACATCGCCGCTGTCGCCGACCAGGTCGCCGTAGTTCGGGAGGCGTTGCTAGCGGCCGGTGTCGCCGTGCCAGTTGCAGGCGTCCTGTGTCTGGCGAACCGCAATCTCGGCCGTGATCCCGTCACCCTGCATCACATCGACGCGATCGGCGTCGGAACTCCGGAAGCCGTCGCGGCCGCCGTCAGCCAGGGCAGCGCGTGCATACGGACCGCCGCCGAGCGGGCGTACGTCGTGCTCGCCGCACACTTCGCTCACCGCGAGGGCCTGCCGGTAGGCAACCTCATCGAGCGCAGTCCCGTGCCGACTCACTTCGTGACGCCGGCATGGTCCACGGCCCCAGCACGGCCGCTGCCGGTTATACGTCGGCGCGCTCCGCGCGCGATGGCGGGGTTCGCCACGCGGCCAGCCCGCTGGTTGGTCGCGGCTGCAATTGTCGCCGTGACCCTGAGCGTTGCTCTGCAGCACCGGCCCGCGGACTCTGAGCGACTCGACGGGAAGGGCCTATTGGCGTTGCGCGGCGATCTGGAGGCGCGCGCGGTCGCCGCGGCCGGCGGCGCTGTCCGCGGGCCGCGCATCACCATCACGACCGAACGGGTCCATCTCCGCTACCGGCGCGGCCGGTGCCGCGTTCACGTCAGCCTCAACCGCAGCACCGCACGGGGGGCGGAGGACGCTGTCCTCATCGCCAGCCGTGCATGCCTTCACTGACGAGCGGCTGCTAACCAGCGCTTGCTGGCTCCGGCGCGGCCGGGACAAGCTCGATGAATTTCTTCAAAGCGCGGTGCTTCACGGACGGAGCGCGACCCGAGGTCCCGGGCGGAAAAGCTCTGGACCTAGCGAGACCCACCTACATCTCGGTCGTGGGTAGGCCAACCGCTCGCTCGGGCCGCCTCTCGCGTGGAATTAGTGCGCTATTCGCTGGACGCAGCGGCCTCAGCGACGACTCGCGTGTAGACGACACCGGGGCACGTCACCGACTCCCATCCGGCAGCGGGATGATGACCTCGTGTGCTCGGCCACGGGGCTCGACGTCGATCGTGATGTCGTCGGCTCGGCGGTCGGTCACGAACTGCAGTCCGGCGAGCGTTGAGTGTGCGACGGCGCTCGTGACGCAGTAGACAATGGTGTAGGCGTGCCGCAACGACCAGTCGTCGCGATGAAGCGGGGGAATTCCAAGGGATTCAGCCCACTCGCGGTCGGCGATCGCCGCCCGATCGGCGAGGGAGGGCATACGCGCACTCCCTAGTCGTGCTGCCGCCGCGGCCATTTCGTCCCGGGTGCTCTGAGGGATACCGGGACGGCCGCCGAGCTGCGCGGCTTCGTCGTCAACCGAACGGCCTCGGTGTCGCAGGTCCGCTCCCAGAGGCCGACTGTTCCCCACGCCGAGATCGACGGCGTCTCTTCGCGGTGCTCGTAAAACCAGGCCGCGACGGTCACGAGGCCGGTCGCAAGCTCCTTCAGCCAGTGCGGCTTGTCGGTGGCAGGCACGCGGCGACGATACCGACGGTGTGCCCACGGCCGTCGGCGGCGCCGCCGACTCCCGCCGCTGCACGCCGCGCTGGCCGGTCCGCGGTGCGCCGGTTTGGGTCCATGTCCCTCGTTTTGTCCTCCCACGCGCAGGAAGCCCTCCCCCGCTCCAGTTGGGACGACGGCGGGTCAGCGCGTCGACTGCGAATGCGCCCTGACGCCAGTCAGCTGCAGTTCGAGGTGCGTGTCAGTGACGCAGGCGTAGACAACGACGGCAGCGACGAGGACCGGCAGGCCGAGGTTGGCGCGTGAGAGGTGCCGACCGGCCCGTCGCAGCATCGTGACCTTGTAGCGGGCGTAACGAGCGTTCCATCCTGCTGCCCGGAGGATCTGGACCGCGCGTTCGATACGAGCCTGCTCGAGCGTCTGGCCTGCCCGGTTGAGGCCCCGAGCTCCGGCCTTCTCCTGGTGTGTGTACGCTTCCCGCGTGCCGGGGGGCACAACTGAGGGGGTCGATGTGAACGTGGGGGCGGGCGATCCACCTCTCCTGGTGAGGGGGCGCTATGAGGTGCTCAGGACAGTCGGCGCAGGTGGTGAAGGACATGTGGTTCAGGCGCGCGACCGTCAGCACGACCGCCTTGTCGCCCTCAAGGTCCGAACCGTGCGGCCGGACACTCCGGTGGAGCAGGTGCTGCAGGAGCCGCGGGCGCTGCTCGGCCTCACCCCTCACCCCGCTCTACCGCTGGTGCGTGAGGACTTCTTCGAAGGTGACGTCCACTACACCGTGTTGGACTGGGTGGAAGGGTCCGACCTCGAGACGGTGCTACAGACGAAGGGCACGCCAGGCTTGACGCCGTCGAGCGTGCTCGCCTACCTGGCCGACGCAGCCGCGGCGCTCACGTTCTTGCACCAGCATGACCCTCCCGTCATACACGGCGACATCAAGCCGGCCAATCTGATCCTCGCCCGTGGCGGCCGGATCACGCTCGTCGACTTCGGCATGTCCTCGTCGCCTGGGGTCGCCGGCAGGACATCCGGCACGCTCAGCTATCAAGCCCCCGAGCTCGCCGCGGGTGGCCCACCGTCGCGAGCCGGTGACGTCTACGCCCTCGCCGCGACCGCGTTCGCGCTGATCACCGGCTCACCGCCTGATGGGGTTCTGCCCAACTGGGCGGGTCTGGATGAGAAGCGCGCGCAGCGGCTCGAGGCGGGGCTGCGGGCCGGGCTCGCCACGGACCCGGCACAGCGGCCCGCCACCCCGGGAGAGCTCGTCGAGCTCCTGCGTGGTGGGTGGGCGTCAACCCTGCCGACCGGCGTGGTCAGCATCGTCACCGCCGAGATCGACGCCGACTCGCTGCCCTGGGACTCCGACCCGAGCGGCGCCGCCGAAACGCTGGTCCGCTGCGACGAGATCGTTGCCGGAATCGTCGAAGCGCGCGATGGGCGGTTCCTGAAGCCGATCGGCGAGGCCACTTCGACGACCTCGGCATTTCACTCCGCAGAGCAGGCAGTCACTGCCGCCATCGAGGCGGCACGCGCGCTTGCAGGGGCCGTCGACGACGTCACCGCGCTCGCCCGTTTCGCTGTGCACACCGGGGAAGTACAGGTCCGTGGTGCGAGCTATCTCGGTACGGCCACCACCGTCGCGACGCGGATCCGCGCCGAGGCCGAGCCCGGCGAAGTGCTCATTTCCGGCACGACGGCCGACCTGGTCGGCGCCGGACTCCCCGACGGATACGCAGTCCTCGACGTCGGCTCGCTCGATCTCGGAGCAGGACGGCAACCCGGGAAGCTGAAGGCCATCACCGGCCCGGGGTTGAGCACGCCGCGGACAAGCGAATGTCCGTACCGCGGTCTGCTGGCATTCGGACCAGACGACCACGATCTGTACTTCGGTCGCGAAGCGGCGCTGGCCGAAGCGCTCACTCGGATCTCTCCCGGTGGACTCCTCGCCGTAATCGGTGCGTCTGGCAGCGGCAAGACATCGCTGCTCGGCGCCGGCATCGCCTCCGCCGCCCGCGACGGCGGAATCCGCGGCGTCCGGTCGGTACGGGTGATCACTCCGGGGACGGAGCCGTCGCCCGGCGACGCCGAAGGCCCTGACGACGAGCTGCTGATCGTCGACCAGTTCGAGGAACTGTTCACCCTGTGCCGGCACCCAGAGCTCCGTGCCGAGTTCGTCGGACGCCTGCTGAGCCGGTCGGGGCCGACGGCAATCGGCCTGCGGGCAGACTTCTACGGCGAGACGACCGTGTTTGGAGAGCTCGCGGCAAGACTCGTCGACAACCAGCTGCTGCTCGGCCCGATGCGCGAAGACGATCTGCGGCGTGCGATCGCCGAGCCCGCGCGCCGGTCGGGGCTCAGGCTCGAGCCGGGGCTCGTCGATCGCGTGCTCCGTGACGTCGACGACCAGCCGGGGGCGTTGCCTCTGATGTCGCACGCGCTGCACGCGACCTGGGAGCGGCGCGACGGCCGCACCCTGACCGTTGCCGCCTACGAGGCGAGCGGTGGCGTCACCTCCGCTGTGGCCCGCACCGCGGACGCGGTCCTGGCAACGACGCCGGGCGCGAACCGCGACCTTCTCCGCGGCATGTTCGTGCGCATGACAGAGCTCGGCGACGATCTCGAGGACACACGGCGCCGCGTACCGATCGACGAGCTCGTGGCGCCCGGCGCGAGCGGCGCCGCGGCACGCGAGCTGCTCGAGCGCCTCTCGCGGGCGCGGCTCGTCACGCTGGACGCCGGCACCGCCGAGGTCGCTCACGAGGTGCTGACCCGGCACTGGCCGACCCTGCGGGCGTGGCTGGACGAGGATCGCGACGGCATCCGGCTGCACCGCCGCCTGAGCGACGTCACGCGACTGTGGGAAGCGGGTGGTCGCGTCCCGACCGATCTTTACCGCGGCACGCGCTTGGAGGCGCTGCAGGAGTGGGTGCAGACCAACGGCTCGGCGATGAATGCCGGCGAACGCGCGTTTCTCGACGCGTCGACCGAGGAATCACGCCAGCAGCGACAGCGTGAGGCGATCTCTAACCGTCGTCTGCGACAAGCGGCCGGTTTGGCAGCCGGTCTGCTGCTCGTCGCTGCTGTTCTGCTGGTCGTCACCTTGGCAAGCCGCCACGACGCGGTGCAAGCGGAGGGCTCCGCGCGCGTGAAGGGCGCCACGTTCCGCTCCCAGGACCTCTCCGCCGTCGCGCGAGAGCAGGTTTCCCACGATCCACAACTGGCACTGCTGCTGGCGCGCGCCGCCCTGAAGGCGGCGCCGACGCCGGCCGCGATGCTGGCCACGTCGGAGGCGCTCGACGCGAACACGGTGCTCAAGCAGTTGCCGTCCTTCGGCGTCCAGAAGTGCCTCGCGGCCAACTACATGTACCTGCTCGACGAGGGGCGGACCGCCGTCGACAACACCTGCGACGGGTCGCTCGTTTTCGCCGACCTGGAAAAGGGCGAGATCACGAAGCGCGTGAAGATCGCGCCGAGCATGACTGTGCTGCTCCCTCCCGTCGACAACGGGCGGACCCTGCTCCTCACCGCAGGGACCCGAGAGCTGGCCTACGACGTCCCGAGCGGCCGGCTGCGCACCCTGTTCACAGCGCCGTTCCCGATCTACAGCGTCGACGTGAGCCCCGACGGCCGGTCTTTCGCAGTGGGCAACGGCGAGACGGTCGCGGTCGTCGACGTGCGGACGAAACGGGCACGGACCGTCGCGCGATCAGACCTCAGCGTGAACTTCGAGGTCTACCTGCGCTGGGTCTCCAACCGCCGGCTGCTCATCGCCGGCACCGGCCAGACGCAGGGCAACGGCACCCTGCCCGCAGGCCTCAGCACGCTCGATGTCAGAAGCGGGCGCTTCAGGCGATACCCGCTACCCGTCGCCCCCGGGGGCCTGGCCTCTGTCACGGCCTTCACGCTGTCGCCCGACCACCGGGTCGCCTACGTGTCCGGTTCTGAGTTCAATGCCGCGCAAACAGACCAATCGGGCGCCGTCTGGGCGGTAGACCTCGCCAGCGGCCGTCTGCGGTGGGTCGCGCACGGCCCGACCGGCACACGGACAGCTCCGGTCGTGACGACCGCGGACGGCAGGTTCGTCGCCACCGGATACACCCAGGGCATCGCCGACGTGCTCGACGCGCGCACTGGCGCCTTGATCGTGCGCCACCGCGGACGCGGGAACTTCGCCGGGTGGGTGGCGTTCGGGCCGGACGGCCGCACGCTCGTCATCGTGACGCTGGACGGCGTCTTCGGGGTGTGGCGCAACACCGCGGGCGAGCGACTGCAGTTCCGGGCCCCCGACGCTCCGGCACTCGGATATCCCAAGGGCTCACGGAACCCCGTGTTGATCGGAACGCGCGGAGTCGAGTTCGACAATGCCACCGGCCGGACGAAGCGAACGTACCCCGGATTCCCTTCGGACTCCGTCTTCAACACCTGTCGAGCGGCCTGTTTCGCTGTGTCCCCGGGTTTCGGCCGCCTCACCTACCTCGATCCGAAATCGGCCACCCCCCGGATCGTCGAACTCAACACCCGAACGGGAGCCCGCGTCGCGGCGGTATCGGTCGACCGTTTGGAGGCACAGGCGGTCGCAGACGACGGGCGGATCGCCAGCGCCTACGTCGACGGGGCGACGATGCGCGCTCAGGTGATCGACCCGCGCACCGGCAGGACCCGGCGCCTGGAGGCCGGCCCGAGCGCGCTCGGCTGCAACGCGACCACCCCGTCCTTCTCGGCGGACGGCGGGCTCGTCGCGATGACGGACGGGTGCGTGAATCTCTCGGTCTGGAACACGAGGACCGGGCGGCGCGTCCGCACCGTGGTGCTCCCGGACCGTTCCAATGGCGCCGTCGCGGCGAGCAGTGCCGTCACCGCGACAGGCGCGGTGCTCACCGCTGACGGGCGGTTCGCGTTGGTGCTCGTCGCGGACGCCGACCTGGTCCGGGTGAACCTTGCCACCGGCGCGGTCACCGAACGCCCGGGCGAGCAAGGCACGGCGGTGGCCGTCGCGCCGGACGGGCGCTTCTACGTCGTCGGACGCCGCGACGGCACGGTCGACGAGTTCGACGCCCGCACGCTCCGCGTCGTGCGTCATCTCACGCTGCCGACCGCGATCGAGGCGCTCGCCTACTCTCCTGACGGCCGCGAGTTCGCTGTGAAGGACCAAGACGCCGTTGAGATCTGGGACACCTGCGCCGTATGCCAAAGCCCCACGGCCCTGGCGCGCCGTGGCCGGCGGGAGAGCGTGCGCACGCTCACGCCGAGCGAAGTGGCGGCGTTCGGGGTGAGCTCGCCGTGATCCTCCAGCTTGAGGTGATCTCCGCGTCCGGGACGCGGCGCGAGTCGATCGACTCCGAGCGCTCCACGATCGGCAAGTCTCCGGAGAACGACCTCGTGTTGACGGACGACGAGACGGCGAGTCGGCTGCACGCTGTCATCGAGCGGTTTCCTGCCGGGTGGTTGCTGACCGACCTTGGTTCTTCGAACGGCACCTCAGTCAACGGCGAGCGGCTGCTCACAGCCCGCCGGCTTCACGACGGCGACGAGATCCGCATCGGACAGATCCGACTGGTCGTACGCTCAGGCGGGTCGCTCAGCGGTGAACTCACCGCGACGGAACTGTCCCCGCCGGACCTCACCCGGCGCGAGCACGACGTCCTCGTTGCCCTGTGCCGGCCACTGCTCGGCCGGGACTTGTTCACGGAGCCCGCGTCCACACGGGCGATCGCCCACGACCTCGTGATCACCGACGCGGCGGTCAAGCAGCACCTCGGCAACCTGTACGCGAAGTTCGACATTCCCGCGGACGAGTCCAGCCGGCGGATGCGGTTGGCCAACGCTGCGCTGCGTCGCGGAGCGGTGTCGCTGTCGGACCTGCGCCCGCACGATTCCTGAGCTTCGTGGTCAGGGCCCGAGTCCACCTCCTCAAACTCCCGTGTTGTTGAGGAACACGCTGATGCTGTTCGAGCCGAAGTTCGAGGTCGCGAGCAACCCGCCGCCCGGGCTGAAGGCCACCGTCGTCGGATTGGTGCCGGTGGTGGCCGTCGACCCGGCAGTCAGCGCGCCCGTTGATGCGTTGACGTAGAAGAGGGAGACCGTGCTGGCGTTCACAGTCGTGAGCAACCCGCCGCTGGGGCTGAACGCCAACGAGACCAGACCGGCGGTCGTCGTGAACGGTGAGCCGGTGACCTGGGTCGGGGCCCCAGTCGACGAGTTGATCGCGAACATCGACACCGTGTTGCTGCCGACGTTCGAGACCGCGAGCAGCCCGTTGTCCGGGCTGAAGGCCAGTGATGCGGGGTTGACGCCGACGGTGGCTGGTGAGCCTGCGACCTGGGTCAGCGCGCCGGTGGAGGCGTTGACCGAGAACACCGACACGGTGTTGGCGTTGTAGTTCGCCGCCGCCAGCAGGCTGCTGTTCGGACTGTAGGCGACCCAGCGCGGGTTGGCCCCGGTCGCAAACGGCGAGCCGGCGACTTGTGTCAACGCTCCCGTCGTGGCGTTGACCGCGAACTCCGACACGCTGCTCCCGAAGAAGTTTGCGATCGCGAGCCGGCCACCGTTGGGGCTGAACGCGACGGAGACCGGGCCGGAGCCGGTGGGAAACGGTGAGCCTGCGACTTGCGTCAGCGCGCCGGTCGTGGCGTTGACCGAGAACACCGACACGGTGTTCGCGTCGAAGTTCGCCGTTGCCAGCAGATCACCGGACGGGCTGAACGCCACGCCGTACGGTGTTGCGCCGGTGGCGAACGGGGAGCCGCTGACCTGGGTCAGCGCCCCAGTCGATGAGTTGACGGAGAAGACCGAGACGTTGCTGGATCCTCCGTTGGTGGCTGCGAGCCGACCGCCGGCCGGACTGAAGGTGACCTGGCGCGGGTTGGCAGCAGCAGTGGTGGCGAACGGGGACCCGGCCGCCGCGGTGAAGGCAGGCGTGACGCTGAACAGAGCGGTGCCGGTTCCGACACCTCCGTCGGCGTTGGTGACTGTGACGTCACGGGCGCCGGAAGTCGCGGTGCCGGCGATGGCAACTGTGGCGCTCAGCTGTGTAGAACTGACGAAGCTGACCGTGCCCGGGACGACTGTGACGCCGGAACCCGAGAAGGAGAACGTCGCACCGTTCTGGAACCCGGTGCCTGCGATCAGCACCGAGCCGGTGCTGCCCTGCACCTTGGCGGTGGGGTTCGTCGAGGCGACCGTCGGCGGCACCGGCACGCGGACCGTTGCGGTCACCGAGGTCGTGTTGCCCACCTTGTCGGTCCCGGTGAGCGTGTAGAGGTAACAGAACCCGGTGGTGATGCCCGCCGGCTGCGTGAACCCGGTGACCGTCGTGATGCTTGTGAACGGGCCGCCGGATCCGGACGCTCCGCACGTGCTGCCGGTCAGCGTGGTGGACTGCACGGTCAGTGTGCTTGATCGCAGCCCGGCCTGGGTCCCGCTCGCTGCCTCTGAGTAGTCAACACGGGTTCCGATCGAGAAGCTGGCAGGCGCAGCCCCCGTTGCGCCGCCGGTGGCGGCGGTGACGCCGCCGACGGCGAGCGCGCCGCCGGTGGGCGATGTCGTGTCGTTGACGAAAGTCAGTGGCGTGCTGGTGAGATTGCCCGCAGCGTCCGCGGAGCCGACCGAGTAGCCGGCCGGGCTGCCCGGGCTGGCAGTCCAGCTGAACGCCTTGGAGGTGTACCGAAGCGTGGGCGACGCGCCACTGGACGTGTTGACGGTCTCTGCGCCGTGTGTCCAGCCCGTCGTGGCGATCGCCGGATAAGTCACGGACGCCGGGCCTGTGCCGGAGTCGGTCACCGCGTCTGCCATCGTCAACGATCCGGGGACGCTGCCGTTGTAGTAGACGGTGCTGCCCGAGATGGAAGCAAGGGTCGACGCAGGGACGTAGGCGGCGGTCCAGAGGGTGTTCCCGCCGGTGATGAAGCTCTGATTCGCCCCGCTTCCGTCCAGAGCAGCCCGTCCGACCGAACCACCGCCCTGGTTGGACCAGTAGATGAACGTCCCGTCTGTCTTCATACCGAATGGGCGGTTTGTACCCGAGACGATCACCGTGGGACTGCCCGTCGTGTTGCCGCTTACGTCCAACCCGACGCGGAAGATCTGCTGCGTGCTCCCGTCCCCGATCCATAGGTTGGAGCTGTCGGCGGTGATACCTACGGACTGGCTGAAGCTACTGAGGAATGAGTTGTTGACCCCGGTGCCGTCGAGATTGGCGCGGCCGACCGAGCTGTTTTGCTGTGTCCAATAGATGTGAGTGCCACTCACCGTCACGCCGTAGGGCGCGCTGGCGCCGGTGACTATGAAAGTCGGGCTCGTTCCGCTGGCGGCGTTCAACGCTATGCGGCCGATTCGATTGCTGTTCCGGTCGCCCCAGTACAGATAGGTCCCATCGCTTGTCATCCCCGGGATGAAGCTTCCTGCGCCGGTTACAAAGCCGGCGATGACGTTCGAGCCGTCACGGTCGGAGCGCCCGATCGCGCCGTTGTCAGACGCCCACCAGAGGTAGCGGCCGTCCGAGAAGGTGCCACGCGTGTTGGGGAGCCCGGTCACGAGCGACTGGTTGGGGCTCGTCCCGTCAGCGTTCGCGAACCCGATGGTGCTGGGGCTGGTGTTGTTCGCCCACATCAGCCCCGCGGAGGACGACAGCGACACGGTGGGAGCCGTGGCGTCGACGGTCCAGCTGTATACGGCGGACGCCGTCAAGGCGCCGTTCGCGTCAGCTGCCCTGACCACGAACAGGTGCGAACCGTCGGTGAGGCCCGAGTAAGCAATGGGCGACGTGCACGGCGCGATCGTGCCCGAGTCACGCTGACAGGTGAACGTGAACGCCGCCTGCGTGTGGGTGAACGAGAACGACGGGGCCGAGGTCGGGCTGGGGTTGGCCGGCCGTGCGGTTATCAAAGGCGCGCTCGTGTCGATCGTCCACGCATAGGCGGTGCTCGGCCCGATCGAGGCGCCTTGGATGGCACGGACGGCGAAGGTGTGAGATCCGCTGACAAGGAAGTACGACTTGGGACTGGTGCAGGACGTGAAGGTCCCGCCGTCTATCTGACACTGGTAGGTCGAAGCGCTGGTGAAGCTGAAGCTCGCCGTGGAGGTCGCACTCGGGTTTGCGGGTTTGGCCGTGATCGTCGGCGCCGCAAGGATCGCGATCGACCCGCTCGTGGTCGATCTGGTGAAGGTGTGAAACACAGCGGTCACGGAGTACGTGTAGGTCCCGGAGGGGACGCTCGAGTCCGTACAGTTCAAGACGGTCACCGGTGTAGGGATGCCGCAGACGACGCTGCCGTCCGAGCGCTTGACGGTGTAGCCGCCGACGCCTCCGCCGGACGACAGCGTGGCCGCGTTCCAGCCGACGGCGACGTTGGCGCCGGTCTGCACCGTCGTTATTCCCGTCGGCGCGTTGACGGAGCCGATCGCGCCGGCCGCGGCCGTCCGTGCCCCGCTCGAAGCGAAGAACGCCGTGGCGCCGGCGGCGACTACGAGCGCGGCCATCAGCACGCTGCCGAACCGGACGGCGAAACGCCTCATGAGTGCGCGCTCCCGTTGTAGGTGAGTGTCGGGTGCGCGTTCTTGCAGGCGTTTTGGTTGGTGTTGGACTCGATGAGCCGGATCGCCGGCGCCGCCACGCCCTGAGCGGGGAGCGTCACCGAGGAATGCGCGGGTACCGCAACCGCGTTTCCGTCCGCGACATCCGACTGCACGATCTGAAACCAGGCGCTGGTACAGCCCGCCGGAAGGCTCGCCGGCGCGACCCCGACCGTGACGGCGTTGACGGTGATTGCGCTGGCACCGGGATTCGTCAGCTTCAGGGCGATCGGTACCGGGTTGGCACCGGGATAAAGAACCCCGGTGGCGTCGCCGCTCATCTTGAATGGAGTGCCTGGTGATGAGACGCTGACTACGAAGACGAAAAGGGCCGCCCCGCTCCGGTTGCCGGCGGTGTCGACAGCGCGGACCGCGAACGTGTGGGTGCCCTGCGACAGGCCGTAGTAGTTCTTCGGCGTGGCGCACGCAGTCCAAGCGCCCCTGTCGAGCTTGCACTCATAGCTGACGTCGGACTGCGTATCGGTGAACGCGAACGTGTCGGTGTAGGCGCTCGTGACCAGCCCCGGGTTCTGCGTGATCTTCGGTGCCGACGGAGCTGTGGTATCGACAGTCCAGGTCCACGACGCCGCGTCGCTGAGGTTGCCTGCCGCGTCGCGCGTCTTGACCTTGAAGGTGTGGGAGCCGTCGCCGAGGTTCGCGTAGCTTTTGGGGCTCGCGCATGCCGCGTACGTGGCGCTGTCGAGGCTGCACACGAACGATGCGGCGGTCTCGCCCTCGCTGAAGGACAGCGAGGCGTTGGTGGAAGTCGTCAGGCTTGCCGGCTTATCTGTGATCACCGGCGTGGGCGGCGGCTGTGTGTCGACGGTGAAGGTCGATGCGGCGTAGGAACCGGCCGGCATCGTGTTCCCCAGGCCGTCGGTCGCCCTTGCGTGCACCGTGTAGGAGCCGTCGCCGGAGGGCATCGGCAGCGGCAGGCGCCAACTGCCGGCGCCGTTCGCCACGATGAAGAATTCGGTGGTCTTGTCGAAGGCGGCGCCGCCCCACCACTTGCCGCTCGCGACCTGGCGCACAGACACGGCGACGTTGACGACGCCGCTCGGGTCGCTCGCGGTCCCGCAGACACCCGGGCCTGCGGCACATCCCGCATTCCAGCCGCTCGCGTTGTATGAGCCACCGTCGCCGGGGAAGGCCACAACGATCAGGGGCGCCCCGTAGTCGATCAGCCACGAGTAGCTCGTGGTCGTGCTCGGCAGATCACCGAGCACCCCGGTCGACTTGACCCGGAAGAGGTGTGAGCCAGCCGCGAGACCGATGTAGGTCTTCGGGCTGGAGCAATTCGTGAACGAGGATCCGTCCAGGGAGCACTGCTGCTTCAGATTTCCGAGCTTGAGGCCCGTGTCGTTGTCGGTGAAGACGAATGTCGCGGAGTTCGAGAGCGTCGTGCTCGCAGGGCCGGACGTGATTGTGGGCGCCGGGATCGGCAGGATCCCGAGCAACGCGCTTGCGTGGGTGGCACCCATCGCGCCAACTAGAACGAGCGTGCCGAGCAGCCCCGCGGCGAGCCGCGGCGTCTTCCATCTCTGGCCGAATCCAAGCATTAGCTCTCCCCGTCGCTCAGCTAATCAGCGGCGCACTCGACGGGCGCTCCACCGCCATGGAGCGCCCGTCTGCGTGCAGCCGACTTAGCTGGCGTTGACCGTGACGTTCGGCGTGTGGCCCTGGCACGGATCCTGGCTCGTGCCGGAGTCCTGCATCGTGACGGCCACGCTGCCGCCACTTGACGTCGCGCCACCCGCGAGGTTCTGCGGCAGCGGCGTCGGCGCCGTGTTCACAGCCGTGAACCAGCTCGAGAGACAACCCGCGACCGCGACGGCCGGCGAGCCCTCCGTGATGTTTCCACCCGACGAGGCGACAGTCGCCGTCGTCGCAGACAGGTTCTGATGACCCGTGCTCGGGTTGGTCACTGTGTAGTTGAAGCTCACGGTACCGGCGCCCGGGAACAGAGGACCGCCCGTGCTGGCTGCAACGTTGACCGTGAACGCCGTCGAGGAACCGACAGTCGCCGAGCCGGTGCCGGATCCCGTGCTGGTGAAGTATGCGTAAGCGCTCACCGCGAGCACCAACGCCGAAACAACCGCAAGCAGCGCGATTACGCGCCGCCTACGCAGAGAACCCAACATATGACCGCCTCTTTTTCGCAGGGCACGCCAAGGTGCCCCGCATTGATAGTGGGGCGCACGATCGTCTGTAGCCGGCGCAGCCACAATCCCCCTCGGGGGGTCAGGGTCCGCTCCCCGTGGATAGGTGTTTCTGTCCTGGAGGTAAGACTGACGCGCGCAATCCGTCGCGGGACACGATCCTCAAAGCATGAAGGCGCCCCACCAGGCGGGCGCCTTCGGTAAAGCCGACGAGCGGATTCGAACCGCTGACCCTTCATTACGAGGGGCTCAGGGCGGCCCGGATGGTCCGAGGTGGTCCGCGAAGCTCAGCATTTGTCGTGGTTGTCGCTGGCGCCGGTCATCGGCAGACCGTGTCGGTGGCGCGAATGTTCCCTCTCAGTTCCCCGGTGAGCGGAGTTGCTAGCGCCGATGTTCTCCAGACAACGAGGGACGGGGCGAGAGCAACGTCCCGGTCACGTCGGTAGAAGTGGTGTAGCGGCCGCCCGGTGAAGGTCAGTCCGACCACCGTGGCGTCCAAGCTCGTCGTTCTCTTCCAGGAGTTCGACAAGAAGGAGCACCACGATGGCCGAGGAACGGATGATGACCGCTGGGGATGTTGTCGCGAACGCGATGGCCGGCGAGCACGGTGACCTGCTGTGCGACGCCGTCGCGTTAGTCGTGCGTGAGTTGATGGAGGCCGAGGTCGCGCAGGTCACCGGAGCTGGTCGCGGTGAGCGCAGCGAGTCGGACTGCATCGGCACTGCCACACGCCGTCTTGATCTTCGCGGCCCTGGGCCACCGCAACATCCGCACCACCATCGACACGTACGGGCACCCGTTGCCCTCCGTCGACGCCGCCCGGCCGACGGGGCATCGACAAGCCCGCCACCCCGGCCGTGGAAGCGGCCCACGTGACCCCGCTACACGGCTGACCGTAGGAGGCCGTACCGCACAGCGAGCGGGCGCCACAGGCGCCGACGAGTCGATGGCCCGCGAAACCGGGTGTTACCCCCAGAGTTACCTCCGATCGACCTTCGCCGACTTAGCCATGCCTCGAAAACACCAAAACGCCCATTCCAAGGGCGTTTCTGAGAGCCGACGAGCGGATTCGAACCGCTGACCCCTTCATTACGAGGGAACCCGGGATGTCCTACAGGGTCACGCGATCTGCCCGATAGCGCCCTCCACACTGGGTTTCTCGCCATCGGACCTGACATCGTCATGACCCTCCATGACAAGCGCGTATGTCACAGCTATGTCACGGCGAGCGGCCGACACCCGCTGATCCAGCGTCTTGCGCTTGCCGGGCTTGCGTCCGGGAACGACGTGCGCGTACGTCTTGAGGGTCTCGCTCGCGTTGTGGCCCAACCAGGACGCCACCTCTACAACCTGCCAGCCCTCCGCCAGCCACAACGACGCGGCAGCGTGACGGAGATCGTAGGGGCGCGCGAGGTCAACCCCGGCGGCTTCTACGGCGGTGCGGAACTTCCGCTTGCGCCAGTTGCGGTAGTCGGTCTCGGACCACGGCTCGCCGTCCTGACGGGGGAAGATGAACTCAGCCTTGCTGGGGCTCCCGGACTCTCGGTGCCACGCCTCTAGGTCGGCATGCAGCGCCTTGCAGACGGGTACGTGCGTGCGCGTGTGGCCGGTCTTCGTCGCCTTGACCCCTTCGGGGCCGACAGCGCGCCAGATGTTGAACCCGTCCGGGGTTAGGTCGCTCCACTTGAGCCCGCGAGCTTCGCCGGGACGCATCCCCGTGTAGGCCAGGACGGAGACCATCACGGCGTCCACACCGTCGAGCTTGGCGCGGATCTTCTCGACCTCTACCGGAGTCACCGGGACGATGCCCTCACGGCGCGTGATCTTCGGCTTGGAGATGAGCTTCACGGGGTTGGCCTTGATCCGCTCGTCGCGGACGGCGCGGTCGAACATGGTCTGCATGTTCACCATGAGCCGACGCACGCTCTGGGGTCCTGCACCGGCCGCAAGGATCTCGTCCCGGAAGTCTTCGATCACCTTCGGCGTGATCGCTCGCAGAGTCATGCCCGCGAGCGCGTGGCTGTGTACGTGGGTCTTCCAGACCTGACGGTTCGTGCGGTAGGTGGCGGCTGCGAGGTTCGCGTGGGTCGCCTGCATGTGCTCGGCTGCAAGCTCGCTCAAGGTGATCAGGTCGGAGTCCAGAGTCTCGACGCGGCCGGTCTGCTTGGCGATCTTCACGGAGTCGCGCCAGGCCACCGCATCGCGCTGACGGGTGAACGACTTGGACAGGTATCGCCACCGACCGTTCGGCAGCTTCTCGACCGGGACGCGGGCACGGTAGAGGCCTGACGGCAGGAGGTCGATGCCCTGCGGCAGCCTGCGGGTCATGCGGGCCAGCCCATGTCGTCGGTCTTCGTCGTGGTCTTGGCCATCTGCTTGGCGGTCACGCTCGGCTTGGCCTTGCGCGTAGCGGGCTGGCCGCCCTTCGTCCGAGCCGCTCGCAGCGCATCGGGGTCAATCATCCAGCCGCTGCCTTCCTTCCACGCCCCGTCTTCGCCGTACGCGCCTTCCGCCAGTTTGCGGTAGATCGTCCTGGGCGAGACCCCGGCGAAGACAGCAGCCTCAGCGACCGTCAACGGCCGCACGATGACCGGCGGAAGATCGACCTCGCCGACCGGCCGACACGTCGCGTCTGGGTCGTCGCCGGGCTTGCACCGCGCGCACGTCACATGGTCGCGGCCGTACACCGTCCAGACGTACACAGCGGGGTTGCGGCAGTTCTCACAGAGGCGAAGCGAAGGGGTCACAATGTCAGTATCGGAAGAACCCGCCCCGAACGCAAGGTGGGACGACTATCACCGAAGCTCGCAAGCCCCCGGCCACCTAGCCTCCCAGGGGTCGCCGGGAGGGGTTCGGGGGCTGGCCTCGCTGGGGTTCTGGCGCGTTGCCAGGCTGTGTACCAGCTGGCGGAAAAAGTGGCCTCTGAGCAGGGGAAAAGCACGATTCCTGGAACCGATTCCGTGCCGCTTCATGGGGTAAACTTTGACCTATGGACTCCACCCAAACCCCACTCAAGACGGCACGCCTCGAACGTGGCCTGTCCGTCGATCAACTCGCCAAGAAGTCGGACCTCGTCTGGAAGACGGTGAGGAACGCTGAGGAAGCGCGAAGTCGGACCAGTCGCCGGACGCGACGCCTGCTGTCGCTGGCTCTGGATACCCCGCAGGACATCCTTTGGCCGCCGGGCCAGACCGGAGGTAAAAACTGATGACGGTCCCCGCCAGGACCGCCAACAGCACTCCAGTAACCACCAACGGATTGTACCCAGCTGAACGGCCCGAAGTTGGTGTCAGCATGACCCCGGCGACACTGAACGGCACCCCTGCGATGACGGTCGATGACGTGGCTCGGTTCCTTGCCGAAGAGCCCGACAGCGCCAAGCGCGAGAACCTAGTGCGTCTAGCGTCCGTCAAGGCGCTGAACCTTGTCCCGGATGACGAACTCGACGCGTACGTCGCGGGTAAGGACCCGGAGGGCTACCGCCTGGAACTGATCGGGTTCGACACGATCACGTCGAAGCGGACGGACTGGGTCTGGGACGCCCGGATCCCCCGCGGCATGATCTCCGAGGAGATCGGCTCAGAGGGTCTGGGCAAGTCCGCGCTGTCGATCAGGCTTGCGGAGATGGCGTCCCTGGGGACGCTGGCGGGCTGCTTCGCGGGGGAGCCGGTTGGCGTGGCTCTGCTGACGACCGAGGACGACCCCGAGCGGACGATCAGGCCGCGTCTGGAGGCTGCCGGTGCAGACCTCTCGATGGTCAAGTTCGTGAAGCTGTCGAAGGATGGCGTCGAGAGCGGAGTCGTCCTCCCTAGGGACGCTCATCGCCTGTGTAGCGCCCTCGATGCGGGCGGGGTTCGGCTGCTGATCGTAGACCCGCTGGTGGGGCTCCTGGACCCGCGGGTGAACACCTACAAGGACACGGACGTGCGTGAGGCCTTGACGCCGCTGGTGGTCTCAGCCCAGGAGTTCGACATCACGGTTCACGGCATCAGGCACACCAACAAGTCGAAGTCGACGGACCCGCGTGAACGAGGAATCGGCTCTGTCGGCTTCCGGCAGATCGTCCGCTCCCAGCTGGCCGTGACCGTCGACCCGGATGACCCCGACGGCGCGGACGGGTCTGGTCGCATGGTCTGCCACACGAAGTGCAACGTCGGACGCCTCCAGAAGTCGATGAAGTTCAAGCTGGAGGACGCCACGGTGATGATCGAAGGCAAGGCTGAGAAGCTCGTCCAGGTCGTCCTTGGCGATGAGTGCGACTGGAAGGCGTCGGACGGTCTCGCAGCCGAAGCCGGGGCCGACGGCGACAGACTCGCTGACAAGGCTAGGGGCGCTGAGAGCATGCTCCGGGAGATGCTGGGGGGCGGCCCTGTTGCGGTGAAGAAGCTGGAGGCTGAGGCCAAGAGCCGTGACATCGGATGGCGGACGGTCCAGACCGCGAAGAAGGCGCTGGGCGTCGCCTCGTGGAAGCCCAAGGGGACCAACGCACAGGTCTGGGGATGGAGCGGTCTGGATGTTGTCTGAGGGGGACACCGCAGAGGACACCGCAACTGCTGGGAGGTGCTCGCGACCGGGGACACCGCAAGGATCCCTGTCTGTGTTGCGGCCTTGCGGTGTCCTCCGGCAACAGCCCTTGAACAAGGGGTTATAGACCCTCTAGTGGTACAGAGGATCTCTGCGGTGTCCTCTGCGGTGTCCCCCTGTTCGGACGCTCCACGGGTGGTGGACGGAGGGGGACACCGCAAGGCCGCAAGGAACAAGGGCCCCGTTGCGGTGTCCCCTTCGGATGGCTCAGACAGAGGGGGACCGGACGCAGACCATGACCGTATACCCGCCGTGGGTGTGACAGCGCAACTGCGCCCGTACCGCCACGCGGTGACGCAACTAGGGTGATCGCGCATATCCCAAGAATCTGTCTTAAAACGTCACAGCCACCCTGGCGCTGTCCATCGCCCTCGGTGGCAGCAGTTACGCCGCTGTGACCATCACGGGATCCAACGTCAAGAACGGCTCCCTGACTTCTGCGGATGTGAAGGACAGGTCGCTGCTGAGGAAGGACTTCAAGTCTGGTCGGTTGCCCGCCGGGGCAGCCGGAGCCCGTGGACCGCAGGGTTTCTTGGGCAACCCAGGGCCAACTGGTGCCTCCGAGCCCAAGGCGCGTCACGGCGCACATCGTCTGCGTGAAGTAGGCCTCACGCCCGCGGGTTGAGGCCTCCCTCACATTCATCGGCTCGGCGGCCGATGTCGTCGAAGTCGACGGCCCCAGCGGAGCCCCAGCCCAAGGGCTCCACGCCCCAGAAGCGACCGGAGGCCCTCGACCCCCTCCGGCGTGTCGTGAGCGGCCCAGAACGGCCGCTACGGCCTTGCGAGCGGCCAGCGCCCCCAGCGTGTCGGGCGTGAAGCGGACGCTCAGGAGGGCTTAGAACACCGAAACACCGGGATCGGGTGCCCGGACCATCCGCCCTTACCGTCAGACTCGATGTCGCAGTTCCTCCTCTCGTCATCGGAGTCCGACATGCCCGCCAGCACCGCCGCATCGCCTGCCTCCTCGACCTTCCTGAGTCCAGCAGCCGCGGCGCAGATCACTCGACTGAGTGGCCCGAGCCGGCTCGCGAAGCAGTTCGCGCACCTGGATGCGCCAGCTGCTGTGTCCAAGCAGTTCTCCCAGCTGGCCACGGCGCGGTCCATGTCCAGGCTGGCGGCCATCGGCGCTGGCGGCCTGGCGACGAAGCATCTGACGGGCATCAACGTCCCGAAGATCGCGTCCAAGCAGCTGGCGGACATCGGCGCTGCCGGACTCGTGACGAAGAGGTTCGCCTACCTCAGCCCGACCGCGGACCTGTCGAAGCAGTTCGCGCACCTAGCTCCGGCCACGAATCTGTCGAAGCAGTTCGCGTACCTGAACCCGGCTGCTGACCTGGCGAAGCAGTTCGCGCACCTGGGGGACACTGGGCGCTTCGCGAGGCAACTTGCGAGCCTCAGCGAGTCGCGGAGTCGTCCAGCGTTGAACGCCGCGGCGAGGGTCTCCGTGCCTGATCGAGTCGCCCAGGCGGTCCGGCTGGAGCCGTTGGCGGCATCGGTCATGGCGGCCATCGCGGCCGAGCCGGAGGCTGCTCGGGTCATCAACCAGGTGAGTGCTCATGACGGCGAGGTTGTGGAGCTTCTTCGCACGCTCGTAGGGCTCGCGCAACAGCAGGCCGAAGCCCAGGCCAAGGGGAGCAACTCAGGCGTCTTCCTTGCCCTCACGGTCTGGGCGGCGCTGTTCACGACGCTGGCGTTCTTCGGGTTCGAGCGTACGGTCAAGGCGCTCGCGGCTCTTGCTGACGTGGTCTCGCACGGCTGAGGGCACGCACATGAATGGGGAACTAGATCCGTGGTCGGACTTCGAGTCGGCCGCACACTGGCAGGCGCTGCTGCTTGGCAACGGCCTGAGCATCAACGTCTGGAAGGGCTTTGCCTACGGGTCGCTCTTTGAGGAGGCCAAGAAGCACTCAGGCCCGCTGGACACAGCTGATCTCAAGGTCTTCGAGAAGTTCGACACCGAGAACTTCGAGGTCGTCCTGCATAGCCTCCGCACGGCGATGCTTGCTGCGGAAGCAGTTGGCCAACCTGCTGATGCCTACTTGGAGCGCTACCGCAGTATTCAGGTCGCGCTCGGACATGCTGTAGGCCGGGTACACCTCGAACTCAGCGAGGTGCCAAACGCTGCGCGCAAGGTCATCCAGGACCTTCTCTGCGAACAGCGCGTGGTGTTCACTACCAGCTACGACCTCCTTCTCTACTGGTCGATGGGGTGTGGCGACGACTACCGCGACTTGGTCGACTGTTTTTGGTTCGGAGCGTTCAACCCCCACAACGCAGCGCCGTTCCCCGGTCGCATCCCGGTGTACTTCCTACACGGCGCGATGCACCTGGCGGTTGTGGGCGATGGAACGACGCACAAGATCGCCCGCAACTCCAATGAGAACGTCCTGGACCAGTTTGGTCAGCCCATCGGCGGTGACCCACGCACTCGCCCCCTCCTGATCACGGAGGGGTCTTCTCACGACAAGCTCCGAGCCATCGAAGACAACGACTACCTCCGCTACGTGCTCCGGCAGTTCCAGGAGTGCGATCTCCCTCTAGTTGTGTTCGGCAGCGCGTTAAGTCCCGACCAAGATGCTCACTTGGTCGAGGCCATCAACCGCCATCCGGATCGACCCGTGGCTGTCTCACTACGGCCTGGCCGTAAGTCGGCGGTCCGCAAGCGCCAAGCCGAGGTGCGTGCCGCCCTGGAGACCGACGACCTCTACTTCTTCGACTCGACCACCCATCCACTTGGCGCGATCAACTGGAGCGCGGAAGTTGAGAAATGGCGCGACTTCACTGGCTTCGCGGATCTTTAAGCGGCGGGCCGCGGCCTTGCCGTCAAACGCACAAGACCGCTGAGCGAGACACATCCCAGCCACCCTGGCTGTAGAGGGTGGTCAGCGTCCACCGCGCCAACGCGACGCAGGAGCGGGGCGACCGAGGGAACGGCCTCGGTTGCCCGCCGAACCTTGGTCCTGCTCGATACAAGACCAAGCCGTAGGCTCGCGACATGAACGTCTACCGGATTGAGGACATGCTGCCGCTGGACTTCGGGCAGACGCTCGATCTGCTGGCCGCATGGAGCGGGCAGGAGGTCAGGGTCTCGACATACGCCCAAGCGCCAGGCGAACCATGCTCGCACACCATGTCGACCATCGCGGGGACTCTCGGTGATGTGCTGATGACCGACAACGCCATCGACCCGGACGTGGAGAGCGTCGCCGGGTTCCCAGTCGGGACGACGCCGCACACGGGCTTCTACTTGAGCCCTGGGGATCACAGGATGACTCAGCCACTGACTCCCGGTCGGTCTGTGCGGATCGACTTCGCGCACAACTTCTCGGTTCAGGTGGACCTCGTCTAACGTCGCCCACCCTGGCGGCGCTTCGGGGCCGCGGGGAGGTCGGCCGACCGGCTGCGCTTGGGGCGCTTGTAGCCGGTCGCGGTCTGCACGGCCGACACGGACCACGACGCCGCCCCGCGAGCCGTAGGCACGCCTTCCGCGTTCAGCACGTCGCACACTGCCCGCATCGTCAGGCCATCGGCGCGCATCGCCCGGATGCGGTCGGCCACGTCGGCCGGGACAGCCTCTCGGCCGATCTGTTCGCCACGGGCCCGCTTGGCGGCCAGGCCATCGACCGTGCGGACGCTGATGGTCTCGGCCTCCCACTGGGCGACAGAGGCCAGCACGTTGGCGACGAGGCGACCGGCAGGAGTCGACGTGTCCACGCCGAGGTCAAGGGCGACCAGGTGGGCGTCCGCGTCCTCCAGCCAGGCAAGGATCCGTCCGAAGTCCACGACGCTACGGCTGAGGCGGTCGAGCTTGGCCACGATCAGGCCTCCAGCTTCGCCACCGCCGATGCGCTCCAGGGCTTCGGTCAGGCCCGGACGGTCCGACGAGCGGCCGGACACGGCAGCCTCTTCGATCACGTCGACCAGGAGCCAGCCCTTGCGGTCGCACTCGGCCGCGATGGCGGCACGCTGCGCCTCCAGGCCGTTGCCCGTCCTGCCCTGATCGGCCGTGCTGACGCGGATCAGACCGATGATCTTGGTGCCGGATTCCATGCTCCGAGTGTACGCATATGGTCGGTTGCGTACAACGGCTCGAAACCCCGGTCCTGCTCGGGTGGCTCCGCCATCCTCGCGGGGGTAGTCCCTCAAGCGGAAGCCCAATCCTGATGCACGAAAAGTGCAGAGATGGCGAGCCTCCTGCGACAATAGTTGTGTGGACAACTACTCGACTAGTAGCAGCGCGGTGAGCCGCGCAGAGGTCCGAGCGGCACGTCGTGCTGCGGACCTGACCCAGGCGCAGCTAGCCGCCACGGCAGCCGTTAGCCGCTCGACCGTGAGCCGCCACGAGCGGGGAGTCACGACCGCTCGACCGGCCGCCCGGCGTCGCCTGCTGGCGGCCCTCAACCTTGACCCGGAGGCCGCATCATGAACCCCAGCGTTGCCAGCGAACTCGCCAAGCTCACGGCCGCCGCCGAGCGCCTGACCGCGCAGCAGGATCTCGCGGACGCCCGCGCCGAACTCGACGCCCTCCGAGCCCCAGGCGAAGCACGGGCAGCCATCCACGCTGGGGTCGCCGCCGTCCGCCAGGAGCGCGACAGCGCCTACCGGGCGCTCCTGGCCGCCGACACCGCCGCCGTCCGCCACCTGGACGTGCTGGACGCCTACACAAGGAGCCGCTCATGACCTTCCCACCGATGCCGCGAGAGCCCGAGGACTTCCGCGAGGCGCTCCAGCGCCGAGACCACGTCCTCGCCCAGGCCCAGCAGGCCAAGGAAGGCCAGCAGGAGGCCGCCCGCGCCGAGCGCCGCGCCGAGTGGCCCGCCCACCGCGCCGAGCTTCACCGGGCACAGGTCGCCGTGCGCCGGGCCGCCGAGGAGCGCGGGGAGCCCTGCGTCCTGCTGGGCGTTGGTGAACTGCCGCTGGAGGCTCCGGACTGGTGGTTCGATGACCTCCGCGTCGGTCAGGTCGTCCAGGCCGTACAGCCGGACGCCATCGCTGCCCCGCCGGGCTTCAACGCCCTCGGCCAGCGCGTCGGCCAGCGCGAGCCCACGCCGAACGAGTTCTTCGAGCAGCAGGCTGCTGCCGAAGACCGGATGACGCTCAGCGAGCGCCTCGGATGGTCGAAGTGAGCGACCTCATCCGCGTCGCCAACGCAGAGCCGACGCCAGAGGAGACCTTCGGGACGCCCGGCGGTCTGGCGCGGCCGGTGCCCGTCCCGGACTACGCCCTGGCCGCCAGGGACGCCGAGAAGCCCGAGGCCGTCTTCCAGCGCATGGAGGCCGACGCATGATCGACCAGACCTACAGCGCCCCTCGGCTGCCGGACGTGATCGTCATCGGCCGAGCGTCCGGCGTCTGGCTCGTCCGAGGCCAGGACGGTCGCGTGCGTGGCCTCAGTGACAACGAGGCGCGCTGGTACCGCATCCCGGACGCAGACGAGGAGCTTGCCACCGCACGGCTCCTGTCGGAGGACGCCACCTCCTAACTTCTCCCGGTCGCTCGCGTAGCGCTGGTGGCGCGTCGTCCTTGAGGCGTTGCCAGCGCTCCGAGGACCTCACCGGGTAACACCGACGGAGAAGCCCTATGTCATGTGTATGTCATGACGGGGATTCACCTCTCGTGCCGCGTCGCCCCGGAACGAAGAAACCCCCGTGTTAGCGGGGGTTTCAGGAGAGCCGACGAGCGGATTCGAACCGCTGACCCCTTCATTACGAGTGAAGTGCTCTACCAGCTGAGCTACGTCGGCGAGGCAGAAAGCATCGTATCGGTCGGCGCCGGGCGATGGCGGC